>QIHS01000196.1 GCA_003229095.1 Woeseia sp.
ATCGGGTTCACCTGTCCCGGTGATCAATATTCAGTCCAGCATGTTATTCGTCTTCGCTGGTTTCGCTCACCTCACCGTCAAGCGTGTATTGGTTATACCAGGACATCATATAGAGCATCGTCCGCATGGCGTTGGACGGCTTCGAGCCGGTGCCATGATACTGATCGTTAAATCGCAATAGTTTCGTTGGCACGCCGACGAATTTCAATGCCGCGTAGTATTCCTCAGACTGCGACATTGGCGTCCGCATGTCCTGCTCACCGGTCATAATAATGGTCGGTGTGGTGACATTACCGACATACATTATTGACGAGTGCTTCAGCCAGTCTGTCGGGTCTTCCCAGAATGGTTTGCGGAAGAACGAGTGCGCGAAATTCGGAATATCATACTCATCCAGTTCGTTACCGGGCAACGAACGGCCGCAGCGGCAAATCGATTTGTTTGACCGATCACCCAGCTCGACAATTTGCCACCGCCGCTACACCCACCGACATACATTCGTTTTTCGTCGATGTACCCTTGTGCAATCACCGCATCTACGCCACCGATCAGATCGAGATAGTCGACGCTTGGGTAGGCGTGATCGATTGCCTGCGAGAATTTCTCGCCATAACCCGTGCTGCCCCGCGGGTTCGTATAGAGCACGACGAAATCATTGGCAGCAAACGCCTGGTAACGAAAATCGAATCGACCCATATACATTGCGAAGGGTCCGCCGTGAATCTCCATGAGCAGCGGATACTTCTTATCTGCATCAAAACCAGGCGGTTTGACAATCCAGCCGTGCGCGCGACTGCCATCGCTCGATTCATACCAGATTTCTTCGTGTTGGCCGAGCGTTTTGCCATCCAGTAAATCTGCATTTACCGAGGTCAGCTTCTGTGGCGAGCCGCGACCGCTGAGTGCGAATGAATGTACATCGCCGGGTTCATAGTAAGAACTTGCAATACCGACTCCGATGCCAGAGGAAGCCGTTATGGAATCAAGCCCGATCGTGTGCTTGCCATCGGTAACTGCACGCACGTCGCCGTCGAGACTCATATGGAACACGTTTACGTAGCCATCGTCCTGCGCGCTGAAATACAGACCGCGGTTGTTGCCCGCCCAGTGAAGTGTTCCCGCCGGCCGATCAAAATCTGCAGAAACCTGCCGCGCATCGCTTCCATCGGCGTTCATCAGATGAATGCGCGACATCTCATAGGTGTTCTCTGACGCCGGGTACCCTGCATACGCGATCCGTCGGCCATCGCCAGACATCACGGGCGATACCCAGAAGCCGGTCTCGCTGGTGAGCTGCTCAATCTCCGCGTTAGCGACGTCAATAGAATAGATGTGCGATCGCCGGTAAATATTGTCGCCATCTGAATCCATCCAACCGTCAAACAGAATAGATCCTCCGTCTGGCGCCCAGCTTAGACTTGCGCCACCAAAGAGCCCATCGAACTGAGAGCCGACATTCCAGTCACCCTCGGTCAGTTGCCGGGCCGAACCCGACCCGGCCGGTACAACAAATAAATGCGTAAACCCGGGCTCCGTAAATCCAATGCGATCTTGCCGGTAATGAATCCGGTCCAGAATTCGCGGCGGCTTGCTCCAGCTTGCACCTTCCGGTGCAACGGGCAGATCGATGTCCCAGCTGTCCTTGCTGGGAACGATGGCGACGAACGCGATTTGTTGCCCGTCTGGCGACCATTTGGGTGACGAGGGTGTCAGGTTAATCCTGGTCACTTGAGACACCGCGCCTTCATCATCCATCCAGCGCACATGGATTTGTGATTTTTCACTATCGCCGCCAGTAATGAAAAGAATGCGGTCGCCGCCGGGAGACCAGCGCGCATTCGATCCCTTGTGTAAAAATCGGTGCCTGGCTCCATCTGCATCCATGATCCACAGTGCAGATGCCATCTGGTCTGTGTGCTGGTCTACCCAGCGCCGGGTATAGACAATCCGTTTGCCGTCGCGGGTGAAATTTGTGCATCACTGACCCGCTCCAGCTCCAGGTAGTCTGCAACGGCCAGGCGCGTATTCTCCGCGCTCGCGGAAAAGGCGATCATCGAAACGACGACACCGGCCATTGCCAATAAAACAGGCCGCAATTTTTCGTTCATGGATGTCCCCAATAGTTGTTATTGTTTTTGTTCGTGGCGATTGTCGGTCAACATGCTGCGGAACCGGGCTTCTACCCCGGACTAATGCAAAGGCTGACGCGTCGTTCTGTCGGTATCGATAGTCACAGGCACGTTATCATATTCGTCCTGTTGCGTTTGCCGGTGATCGAACCACCTGATCAATGACGCGGGGTGATTCCAGCCAGCGCATGCTGGCACCCTGTGGGTCGAAATCAATTAAAGTCGGCATCTCACCACGCAGCGAAAAAGAACTTGCCAGGCTTATTGACATCCCAAATCGCGTAGTATCGGCAAACACTGGCGAGAACGTACCTCTGATCCGGAGCAAGAAAGATGTCTAAGCTCATAATAAATATGGATGAACTTGAATTTACCGAATCCGAAAAGGGGAAGGACTTTCAGTCCGGCCGAGCTCCGGTCTCGACAAAGATCGGCGCCTCGAAACTGGGCTATGCAGTCGTTCGGCTTGCGCCCGGAAAACGGGCCTGGCCATATCACTCACACTACGTGAATGAGGAGATGTTTTTTGTCCTCGAAGGTGAAGGAACGCTTCGGCATGCAGACGAAATGCACCCTGTGCGTGCCGGCGACTTCATCTGCTCTCCGGCTGATCCCGCGCAACCTCACCAGATTATCAACACATCCGATGAAGATCTCGTATACATTGCACTCAGCACACAGGACGCGACCGACGTTTTTTTGTACCCTGACTCAGACAAGTACGGCGTATGGCATGGCAAGACCCGCAACCCGGCCGACCCGGAAAACTTTCTGGTCTTCGCACGCAAATCGACGGCGGTAGACTACTGGGACGGTGAAGCTGAAGACTAAATGTCCGTTTCGTCTGGCGAGTCATCGTCACGGAATCGGTAGTATCTCGCCAGGAATGAACCGGAGTACGTTATGGCCCTGATGGGTGAACTCAGGCGACGCAACATTTTCAAGGTGAGCCTCGCATACGCAATCGTCTCCTGGTTGGTCACGCGGATTGCCGACGTAATACTGCCAACTTTTAACGCGCCCGACTGGATAATGCAGGTTCTGGTTCTTTTTCTGGTGCTTGGTTTTCCGATCGCCGTGCTGCTCGCATGGGCCTATGAGTTAACGCCTGAGGGACTCAAGCCCAGCGCCGAGGTCGATCGTGAACAAAGCATTACGGCCAACACGGGACAAAAGCTGAACTATGTCGTCATCTCGTTGATTGCAATTGCCGTCGTCTTCGTGGTGGTCGACAATTATGTATTCACTACCCTTGACGACCCCGAATTCGATGTTGGCTACAGGCGTTCGATTGCCGTCACTCCCTTCATCAACCGAAGTGCCACAGAAGAGAATGCGGAATTCCTCGCGGACGGAATACACGACGAGTTACTGACACGTCTGGCACAAATCGCCGACCTCAGGGTCGTTTCCAGAACTTCAGTGATGGAATACAGGGACACCACGAGGAACATTCGGCAAATCGGCGAGGAACTCGGCGTCGGCAGCATCCTCGAAGGAGGCGTGCAGCGAGCTGGAGACGATTTACGTATCAATGTGCAGTTGATCGATGCGCTGACCGACGAACATATCTGGGCACAGACATACGACCGCGAACTCAGTGCAAGTAACCTGTTCGCGATTCAATCTGAAATTTCTGCTGCGATTGCAGATCAGTTAAAAGCCAGGATGACTGACGAAGAGCAGGAACGCATCGATTCTGTTCCGACCGAAAGCATGCCCGCGCTCGAAGCCTATTTTGCCGGCAAACATGCCGTGAATCTTCGTGGGACCGCGTCACTGCGTTTAGCAATTGAACAATTCGAACAGGCGGTAGACATCGACCCGCAGTTCTCGCTCGCCTGGGCCGGTCTCGCTGAAGCATGGCTCGAATTGCCAAACTATGTGGCCGATACTGATTCTGCCCGTCTGCGCATGGCAGCATCCGCGGCCGCCAACAGGGCAATTGCACTCGACCCCGGATCACCAACAGCAGCTGCCGTCCTTGGCTGGCATCAGCTCTTGCACAATTACGACTGGTCAAGCGCCGAGAAATCATTCCAGCTGGCACTGATGGCAGACGCGACCAACGTCAATGCCCTGCACTGGTACTCACATCTGATGTCCTGGCAAGGCCGGCATGACGAGGCGATTGCCGCGGCCGAAAAAGCCTTCGCCATCGACCCGCTATCGCGACTCATGGCCACTAATTACAGCTACATTCTGGCGGATGCCGGAAAGTGGGACGAGGCGTTCGAAGTCGGTGACCGAACGCTGCGAGATGACCCATATGCATCACTGATGGGAAATCTATGGATAAGCAAACTGAGAGCGAAGCGCCCGGAGGAAGCCGCAGCGCAAATACTGAGCTGGGCACAGGTGACAGGGCGCAGCAGTGACGCAGCAGTTGAACTGGGAAAACTGTTTGTTGACGCGCAGCAAGACGGTGCTTCTGTTGAAGTCTCTGAAGATCTGATCGAGCGATTGCAGATAGGCACCGAGCTACCGGAAATTTACGCCGCCATCGGCGACAGAGAAAGCACAATCGCATCGCTGCGGAATGCACATCGCACAGGCACAGGGTTCAGAAGCCTGTTGTCAATGCGTATCAACCCTTCTTATGATTTTGTTCGGGATGACCCTCGCTTCGTCGAATTACTGGCGAAAATTGGCCTGCCGGAGTAGACCGTCACTCACGCTTGCGAACAGCGCCGCAAACGTGAACGACAAGCTGTTTAATCCTGAGTACGTTTGACCGCGATCGCCATGACTTCGAATCGAGCATCGAACAGCAGCGCACCTGAACCGATGAAAGCGCGAGCCGGATATTCTTTGCTAAAGTAAGTCTTGTATACCGCATTAAATGCTTGGTAATGCGCAACGTCCGAGCAGAAGATCTGCACGGATACAATATCGTCCATCGTCATGCCGGCCGCTTCAATGCCACTCTTGATTGAATTCATCACTGCACGCGCTTCATCTGCAGGATCCTCCGGAACTTTTCCATCGACAAGGCCGAGTGATCCCGACAGGTAGAGCGTGTCACCGACCAAAACAGCGCCGCTGAATGGCAGCGCGTCTGCATCAGACGCAGAACGAGGATTAATAAACTCACGCTCGCTGCCTGCGTACAAATTTCCCGCCAGTAGAACAACCAGTGCCGTTGCGCATAGTATAATTTTCTTTGCTATTTTCATTTGTGTCTCCATCAACAGATTTAGTCCAGTGCCTGCATTCTAGCAGGCTACTGCAGCGTCATCCTGCCAGCCTCTCTGAGCAGCGCGTGAATTCGATGGTGAATGTTGCACCTTTTCGCTTCAGTCAATGGCTGAAATGGGTCAGAATGGCGTCTTTCAGCAACAACACATTTACCGCAAAGGAATTCTTATGCGCGACAAGACCCGTATTCTGGCTTTGGGGGCAATTCTGGCCGCTAGCATGCTCGCAGCCTGTGGCTCGGACGATTCAACCACCGAGGAGACACCCGCAGTCGCTGCAACTACTGAATCGAATGGCTTGTCCAGTCATCAGCAGCTTGCCAAGGAAATCCTCCATGAACTCATCGAAATCGATACCACAGATGCTACTGGCGACAACACGGCAGCTGCCCAGGCGATGGCGAATCGATTGCTCGCGGCAGGATTCCCCGCTGAGGATGTGCAGGTACTCGCGCCGGCAGACAGAAAAGGCAACCTGGTCGCCAGGTACCGAGGTCGAGATTCCGGACGCAAGCCTTTATTGCTGCTTGCCCATATCGATGTTGTTGCCGCAGACCCGGCAGACTGGACGCTCGACCCGTTTACCTTCATCGAACAAGACGGTTACTTTTATGGCCGCGGCACGACAGACGACAAGGATGAGGCCGCAATTCATATCGCCAACCTGATCCGCCTTAAAGAAGAAGGCTTCCAGCCTGATCGCGACATCATCGTCGCATTGACGGCGGATGAAGAAGGCGGCAATCACAACGGCGTCGTTTGGCTACTCGAAAACCATCGCGAACTGATTGACGCGGAATATGCCA
>QIHS01000248.1 GCA_003229095.1 Woeseia sp.
AGGCATTGCCTGTCAGGATTTTCTTGAAGGGAATAAAGCGGACCGCAGGGAGCCATCCCTTCAAGGAAATCCTGACAGGTAATGCCGACCGGTTGGCACAATACTCCGACCTAACAGTCAACTATTCGTGACTACTACGCTCATCACGCAGTCTCTTCGCCTTAAACTCAGTCTTCGGCAATGTGTTTGGCTTTAACACGTTTACACCCGCGCGAATCTCACAACAACTGCGAATTTCGGCGGCAAGATTGGACGCAATTTCCCCGGCAGCGTCAACATCGTGATGTTCGATATTAACTTCCATGATATCCATACCTTCCGAATTCGTAGAAAGCACAATTTCGAATTCATCACTTACGCCATCGACGCTGCGAACGAGTTGCTCAATGTCGCTTGGCAGAAGCTTTATGCCGCGCACATTGACGATATCGTCAGCACGACCGGTGAAAGCACCAACGGCTCGTACGTGGGTACGGCCACAACCACAGGTTGAATCGTCAAAAACGGTGTAGTCACCGACCAGAAACCTCAGCTGAGGAGAGCTTTCTGAGTTTAGCGACGTGCAAACAGTCAAACCGCGTTCGCCAATAGGGACCGGCTGATTGTCTTCCGCATCCACCAGTTCCCATATCTGAATGTCTTCCATAAGGTGTGCGGTCACTGGTTTGTCGGGTCGGGTCGACTCCGGACAGGAATACCCGCCAGTATGCGGAGCGACTTCAGTGCAACCGTAAAATTCGACCACGCGTGCACCCCACAGATCTTCGAGCCGTTCTCTGGTACTGTCTATGCCGGTACAAGGTTCACCACCGACCAGCACTGTTTTGATCGAACTTTTTTCGGGCGCCATCCCTTCGTTTTGCATGGTCCGCCCAACGTGAAGTGCATATGAGGGCGTAGAGGCGATCACGGTTGGCTTAAATCGATCGATGATGCGGGTTCTTGCAACAGCGTCCATGCCTCCACCGGGAATCACGGCGATCTTCATGCGTGCGAATGCATACTGAATTCCCCACAGGAAAACGTGCGGACCGAATCCTCCCATGGGAAATACGACATCACCTCGTTGAATGCCCATCGCGAACAGCGAGCGGGCATTCGCCCATTCCCAGTACTTGCGATCGGTATGGCTATAGCGAAAGACACGCGGAACGCCTGTACTGCCGGAGGAGGAGAACATCATCCAGCCACGATCCTTCCAGATCTCCTCATCGATGGTGGTAAAGGTCCCGTACGGTGGATGGGCGATGGTGTCTTCCATCATTTCTTTCTTGTCGACGACTGGCCATTTCGACAGGTCGTCAACTGATTGAATGTCGTGCGGCGTCATCCCGAGGCGATCAAATCGACGCCGGTAGAAATCGCTGTTCTCGTAAAGAAATGGGGTCAGCGCCTTGAGTTTATCGTTCTGTATTGCGATCAACTCGTCGCGAGGCGCGGTGTCCAGAGCCGGCGACCAATAGTCAGCTGAAACCGGGTCGTCCATATCCCTGCTATGCTTTTCCAGCGTTTCCAGCCAAACCTGGCGCGTGGAATCTCTTTTCTGTTGCGCCATTCTTCCCTCCGCGAGAACTCATTGCGGGCCCGCTGATATCAACCTCGGGCGCGTGTTTTAAGCATAATAACGAGATTTTTTTGAATAATACAATAGATTGTCTAACGATAACCTTATTGACAAAAATACCCCGATCAGGCTTGCAACTGCAGGGCCTCCAACCACTAGAGTTGTTTTTCCACGTCGTTCAGAACACGGTAACAGTCCAGCACAGCCGCAACGGACGAGTTCGGTTCGCGACCTTCTTTGATCGCGTGGAAGAACTCACGGTCCTGCAACTCAATGCCATTCATCGACACATCCACATTCGACACATCGACGCTTTCTTCATTTCCTGTGAACAGGTCGTCATAACGGGCAAGATAAGTTCCGTTGTCGCAGATGTAGCGGAAAAATGTACCCAGAGGCCCATCGTTATTAAATGACAATGAGAGTGTCAAAATAGCGCCACTCTCCGTTTTCATTTGCAACGACATGTCCATGGCGATTCCCAGCTCTTCGTGATGAGGACCCTCGAATCCACTGACTGCGATGACTTTTTCGCCCGTTTGATACTGAAACAGGTCCACCGTGTGAGCCGCATGATGCCAGAGCAAGTGATCAGTCCAGGAGCGCGGGTCCCCCGCAGCGTTGATGTTCCGACGCCTGAAAAAGTAGGTCTGAACATCCATTTGTTGAATTCGAAGTTCGCCACTCCTGAAGCGTTGATTCATCCATTGATGTGACGGATTGAAGCGGCGCGTGTGGCCCACCATGCAAACCAGGCCAGTCTCCTCATGCACCCGCTTAACTTCCTGCGCATCTGCCCAGGAATCAGCAAGTGGAATTTCGACCTGCACATGTTTGCCTGCACGCATACATTGAATGGCCTGTGCCGCATGCATTTGAGTGGGCGTGCAGAGAATAACGGCCTCAACGTCCGGAACTTCAAGCGCTTCAGCCAGATCGGTGTATACATGCTCGATGCCGTATCGCGCTGCTATTTCCTGAGTTGGCGCAAGCGTTCTGCCGACCAGACATGTTACTTCCACGCCGTCGATGTTTTTGATTCCGTCCAGGTGTTTCACGCCGAACGCGCCGGCACCCGCAAGTATTGCTTTCATGTGAATTCCTCAGGCCAATAAAGATTTCGCGGATTGTCGATGAGCAACTGTTGTTGTAATTCCGCGGTCCGTGCTATCTGTGGGATAAAATCGACGAGACTGCCATCGTCGGGTGTGTGTGTTTTGAGGTTTGGGTGCGGCCAGTCTGTGCCCCACAACACTCTGTCGGGAAAGGCCTCTACAATTCTCCTTGCGAATGGGACAACGTCACTGTATTCGGGCGGGCCGGACAGCGATAACCGGTCGGGGCAGCTGACCTTCGACCAGACATTTTGATTTTCGTGCATCAGGCGCACGAACAGATTGAACTCCTCACCGTCTGCGCCGAGCGTCACATCGGGCCGACCAATGTGGTCCACAACGACAACGGTTGGCAATTCGGAAACGAAATCATACAAGTCGGGCAAATCCGCCGCCTCGAAGTAGATAACACAATGCCAACCCAACGGTTTGATACGCGCCGCAATTTCCGCCATCGCAGCCCGCGGTGATGCGTCTGCCAATCGCTTGACGAAATTAAAACGAACCCCTCGAACCCCAGCCGCGTTCAAATCAGTCAATTCTGCATCACTTATACCAGTGCCGACTGTTGCGATGCCGCGAGCAAGGCCATCTGCGTATTGCAGCGCATCAACCAGTGCGCGATTGTCTTTTCCGTGACAGCTGGCCTGTACGATCACATTGCGCTCGAAACCGAGAAAGTCCCTCAACGCCATGAGTTTTTCCTTCGGTGCATCGCAGGGTGTGTATTTTCGCTCTGCAGCGTAGGGAAAAATATTGCCTGGTCCGAATACGTGACAATGGGCATCTACCGCACCTGCCGGCGGCCTGAAAACCGGCGCCGACGGATCGGGATCGAAAACGCGCCAGCCCTCATCCATCTCGTAATGTGGTAACTCACTCAAGGCTATCTGCCCTGCTGTTTTAGTATGGCATCAAGGCGCGGATACACACGACGTGCGTTTAGTTCAAAGACCTTGCGTTTGTCCTCCGGACGAATATCGAGCGCGTCAACATATCTCTTTGTGTCATCGAAATAGAAACCGGTCTCGGGGTCGATTCCCCGTACCGCACCCACCATTTCTGAGCCGAACAGAATGTTGTCGATATCGATTACATCAAAAAGCAGATCTATTCCAGGTTGATGATAGACACAGGTATCGAAGAAGATATTCCTCATCACGTGTTCTGCCAGGGTCGGTTTCTCCAGCATGTCGGCCAAGCCGCGATAACGACCCCAGTGATAAGGCGCCGCCCCGCCGCCGTGCGGGATGATAAATCGCAGAGCGGGAAAGTCTTTGAACAGATCGCCCTGAATAAACTGCATGAAAGCCGTCGTATCCGCGTTGATGTAATGTGCACCGGTTGCGTGGAAATTCACGTTGCACGAGCCCGAGACATGAATCATTGCCGGCACATCGAGTTCGATCATTTTTTCGTACAACGGGTACCATTCGGGATCCGTCAGTGGCTTTGAGGTCCAATGGCCGCCGGAGGGGTCCGGGTTTAAATTACAACCCACAAAACCGAGTTCCTCGATACAGCGGACCAACTCGCCGACCGAATCGGCGATCGAGATTCC
>QIHS01000486.1 GCA_003229095.1 Woeseia sp.
ACAATACGGCGTCAAGCAGTGCATCCACGCCCTCCCCGGTGGTCGCAGAGACGTTAGCGAACAACTGCTCGCCACCCCAGTCTTCAGGAATCACTTCATGCTGCGACAACTCATTTTTGACGCGTTCCAGGTCGGCACTTTCCTTATCGATCTTGTTAATTGCCACAACAATCGGCACGCCTGCTGCCCGTGAGTGCTCGATAGCCTCAATCGTTTGCGGTTTGACACCGTCATCTGCTGCAACGACGAGAACAACGATATCCGTCGCCTGTGCACCGCGAGCTCGCATTTGCGTAAACGCCGCGTGTCCTGGTGTATCGAGAAAGGTAATCTGGCCCTTGTCCGTCTGAACGGAATACGCGCCGATGTGCTGCGTAATTCCACCAGCCTCGCCGTCAGCAACTTTGCTACGACGGATGAAGTCGAGCAGTGAAGTCTTGCCATGGTCAACGTGTCCCATGATTGTGACAACCGGGGCACGCGGCACCTCGTCACCTACAGGTTGCTCGCTGGTCAGCAGGTCTTCGTCAAACTCCTTGCCAGTCACTGCTTTGGCAATGTGCCCCAGTTCCTCCACAACCAGTATCGCCGTGTCCTGATCGATGACCTGGTTGATCGTGACCATTGCGCCCATGTTGAAAAGCACCTTGACGACTTCGTTGCCCTTCACCGCAACTTTCTGTGCCAGCTCGGCAACGGCAATATTCTCTGGAATCTCGACTTCCCGGACCACGGGTGCGGTCGGTCTTTCGAACCCGTGTTGTCCGTCGGAGCTGATGTTTATCGGGCGCCGGCGGGTGGGCGTCTTGCGTCTGCGTCGGCCGCTCTTGTCACCGGCAACATGTAATTCCTTGCGACCGTATTTGGTTGCGCCAGGCTTGCCTTTCTTTTTCTCTTTTTCCCTGGCACGGCGATCACGTGCGTCCTGCTCAGCTTTCTCAACACGAACACGATCTTCGGCCGCAATGGCTGCCACCTTTTCGGCTTCTTCGCGGGCACTGGCTTCAGCTTCCTGCTTGGCGACTTGTTCACGACGCTCATCTTCCTGGGCGGATTTTACAGCCTCTTCTTGCGCGGCCGCTTCGCGTTCTTTTTCAAGCACGGTCGCATCGACCTTGTTCTGCTCATCTTGCCGCTGGCGATCGAACTCATCCTGCTTTTCCTGGTTTTCCTTTTCCAGCACATCGCGCTTGACATAGTTGTGTTTGCGCCGAACCTCGACACTCACTGTGCGGGACCTTCCCTGTGCACCAGAGAGGCGAAGTTCCGAGTGCGACTTGCGCCGCAGCGTTATTCGGCGAGGCGCGCCCGGCGACGATACATCTTCATCGCCGTGACTCCGACGCAGGTAGGTCAAAAGCTCGAGTTTTGAATCCTCGCTAATATTGTCATCTTCACCGCTGACTTTTATGCCGGCGTCATCGAGCTGCGCCACGAGCTTCTCGACCGATACCTTCAGTACTTCAGCGAATTGTGCGACGGTGACGTCAGCCATGGTGGAACTCCGTTTGCCTGCTTAATCTCAAAATTACGCCTGTTGCTCTGCTTCTTGCTTTGACTCTTGCGCTGCTTCCGGCTCGTCGTCGAACCAATGCGCGCGTGCCAGCATGATCATTGCGGCCGCGTCTTCCCGGTCCATCTCGATTACATCGAGCAGATCGTCGGTCGCCAGTTCTGCAAGGTCTTCGCGTGTAATGACACCTGCGCTTGCCAGCTTGTAAGCGACATTTTTTTCCATGCCCTCAAGACCTAACAGGTCTTCCGCAGGAACGGCCTCATCGATTCTCTCTTCCTGAACGATGGCCTGGGTCAGGAGAACATCCCTGGCCCTGTTCTTGAGTTCGTTGACCATATCTTCGTCGAATTCCTCAATCTCCACCAGCTCGGAGGTCGGCACATAGGCCACCTCTTCAATTGTTGAAAATCCTTCCTGAACCAGAATCAGTCCGACTTCCTCATCAACATCCAGCTGCTTCGAAAACAGCTCGATCAGGACGCGCATTTCAGACTCGCTCTTTTGTTCGGCATCCGTCTCGGTCATCACGTTGAGTTCCCAACCTGACAACTCGCTGGCGAGGCGAATATTCTGTCCGCCACGACCGATCGCCTGCGATAATTTGTCCTCGTCAACCGCGATATCCATGCTATGAGCGTCTTCGTCAACGACGATCGATACCACTTCTGCCGGTGACATTGCGTTGACCACAAACTGGGCGGCATTGTCATCCCAGAGAATGATGTCTACCCGTTCACCTGCCAATTCATTCGACACTGCCTGTACACGCGAGCCACGCATGCCCACGCAGGCGCCAACAGGGTCGATGCGCGAGTCGTTGCTCTTAACGGCAATCTTCGCCCGCAATCCAGGATCTCGTGCGGAACCCAGGATGTCGATCAGACCCTGACCGACTTCAGGTACTTCGATCTTGAACAATTCCACCAAAAACTCAGGTGAGGTTCGGGTCATGAAAAGCTGTGGGCCACGGGGCTCAGAGCGGACCTCGACCAACAGAGCCTTCATGCGATCCTGTGGGCGAACCGGCTCGCGTGGCACCATTTGCTCGCGAGAAACGAATCCCTCAGCGTTGCCACCGAGATCAATATAGACACCATTGCGATCAACGCGCTTGACCAGACCGGACAGCATTTCGCCTTCACGCCCCTGGTATTCTTCAACGACCTGCTCGCGTTCGGCTTCGCGGACTTTCTGCACTATCACTTGCTTGGCGGTCTGCGCGGCAATGCGACCGAAGTCAACAGACTCCATCGGCACTTCGACATAACCGCCCGGCTCGGCAGCTTCATCCACATCGACTGCATCGATCATGCGCAATTCACGATCGGGCACTTCCAGCTCGGTAGAATCGTCAGTGTGTACGAGCCAACGGCGAAACGTGTCGTACTCACCGGTCTCACGATCGATCGCAACGCGCACTTCTATGTCTTCGCCATGGCGACGACGGGTCGCTGAAGCAAGCGCCGCCTCAATGGCCTCGAAGATGATTTCTTTGTCGACGCCTTTCTCGTTTGACACGGCGTCGGCAACCATCAGAATTTCTTTGCTCATTACCTTGCTACTCCAAAATAGCGTTGTTCAGGCGCCGTCACGGCGCCGGAATCAGTCGTGCCGATTCAATCGTCGCCAGCGTCAGACTATGCGACTCTCCATCAACCACCACTTCAATTTTTTCCTCATCAGCCGACTTCAGGGCACCGCGAAAATTGCGCCGCCCGGCAAGCGGAAAACGTAGTTTCACGCGCACATCCTGGCCCATAAAACGCTGAAAATGCGCTGGCTTGGTCAACGTACGGTCGAGTCCCGGAGACGATACTTCCAGTGTGTAGTTGCTTTGCAGTGGATCCTCGACGTCCAATATCGCGCTGATCTCGCGGCTGACGTTCTCGCAATCGACAATATCAATGCCTTCTGACTTGTCGATATAGACGCGCAGGAATCCGTCACGGCCGCCGGTCTTTAACTCAAGATCGGCAAGCTCAAACCCCAGACGCTCGATCGGTGGCTCCAGCAACTTTAGTAACTCATCTCTCGACATAACCTTAATAAACCACTATAACTATATGTTCTAAAACTAAAAAATGGGCATATAGCCCATTATTCAACTGCGTGATGCTGTCACCCTCAGCATATGCCGGGCAACAAAAAACCCCTTAGCGGGGCTTCCTGACTACCAAGAGTTTGGTAGCGGGGCCCAGGTTTTGCTTGAACCCCACGAACCCTGTAACTGCCGTTGGTCGCCTGTTTCCCGCATCCGCAGGGGCCGGATATTACAAACAGATACGCCAACTTACAAGTACTGTCCCGTTGGCCACGGTCGACCGAAAACAGCGCTGGCCCAACGTGTGCAAAGCGAACCTGGGTCAGAGCCAAGGCTCTGACCCCAAGCGCGTAGCGTCTGGCCTCCCACCAACGCGTGGAAACCAATCCTTCGTCAATAGTCGGCGTCAGGTTGCACCCGAACAAACTCCGCTCGGAATCTTCTACAACCGAGAATGGCGAGAATGGTGCCAGGGCAAAATAGCGCCAGTGTACAGTTACTTAAGTTTCTGAAGTTTCTTGCCGCAGGGCATTCCTTCTGGCGGTGATCGCCTGACTGATCGCCGATTCTGAACGATTGAGCCGCCTTGACAGGTCTGCAATATTGGCGATACCTCGCTCAATTGCCTCCATGGCAATATCGGTTCTAATCT
>QIHS01000402.1 GCA_003229095.1 Woeseia sp.
ACTTCGTCTGCCGCGCTGAGTGCGCGCAACACCGGCTCTTCGTAACGCCGGGAAAGGCGGCTGACGATGCTCTCAACCGTCATGTATTCGTTGGTCAATGATTCCAGCGCCGTTCCAGAGAGTGCGGGCGCTTCCTCGTTGACGTGCAGCGCAGCATCTTCAAGCGCTGCGCTCATCAGGTAAGCACTCAGCTCGCCATCGTCTTTTACATAGACTTCCTGTTTGCCTTTTTTGATTTTGTATAACGGCGGTTGCGCGATATAGATGTGCCCTCGCTCGATAAGCTCTGGCATTTGCCGATAAAAGAAAGTCAGCAACAGCGTGCGAATGTGTGAACCGTCAACGTCGGCATCGGTCATGATGATGATACTGTGATAGCGAAGCTTGTCGATATCGAAGTATTCGCGGCCGATTCCCGTACCGAGAGCCGTGATCAGCGTGCCCACTTCTGCAGATGACAGCATCTTGTCAAAGCGCGCTTTTTCGACGTTTAGAATTTTTCCTTTGAGCGGCAGGATCGCCTGTGTGCGCCTGTCGCGGCCCTGCTTGGCGGAGCCTCCAGCGGAGTCACCCTCGACCAGGAAAAGCTCCGACAAGGCGGGATCTTTTTCCTGACAGTCCGCAAGCTTGCCTGGCAGTCCGGCGATGTCCAGTGCGCCCTTGCGGCGGGTCATTTCCCTGGCCTTGCGTGCTGCCTCTCTGGCGCGGGCCGCGTCAATAATTTTAGAAACGATCGAGCGCGCTTCTTGTGGGCTTTCCAGCAGGAACTCCTCCAGGCGTATGCCCATAGCGGATTCCACGATGCCCTTGATTTCAGATGAAACCAGTTTGTCTTTTGTTTGTGAAGAGAACTTCGGGTCCGGCACCTTGATCGACAGCACGGCAGTCAGCCCCTCGCGCGAGTCGTCGCCACTGGGGGTGAATTTGTCTTTTTTGCCCGAGAGCTGTTTTTCAATGTAATTGTTCAGTGTTCGTGTCAGGGCGCTGCGAAAACCGGCCATGTGCGTGCCGCCATCTCGTTGCGGAATGTTGTTGGTGTAGCAGAAAACATTTTCCTGGTAACCATCGTTCCACTGTAGCGCCGCCTCCACAACGACCCCGTCGCGCTCGTCCTGAAAGTAAAAAACTCTGTTATGAATCAAGGTCTTATTCTTGTTCAGGTGCTCGACAAAGGCCTTGATGCCGCCCTCGTATTCGAACACGTCGCTCTTGTCATCGCGCTCGTCCGTCAGCTCGATGCGCACACCTGAATTGAGAAACGACAGCTCGCGCAGCCGCTTGGCAAGGATGTCATATTGATACTCGATTTGCGTGAAGGTATCAGCGCTGGGCTTAAAGCGTAGCGATGTGCCTGTTTTTTCTGTCTTGCCAATGGCCGCAAGTGGCGCCTCGGGCTCACCGTGCCGGTATTCCTGCTGGAAGACTTCGCCGTCGCGGCGAATCGTCAACACCAGGTGTTCTGACAGGGCGTTGACGACCGACACGCCCACACCATGCAGACCGCCGGAAACCTTGTAGGCGTTGTCGTCAAATTTTCCGCCGGCATGCAAGACGGTCATGATGACCTCGGCCGCTGAGCGCCCCTCGTCCGGGTGGATATCAACCGGGATGCCGCGCCCGTCATCCGTGATCGTGACCGATTCATCCGCGTGGATTACGACGGTGATCACACTGCAGTGGCCGGCCAGCGCCTCGTCTATTGAGTTATCAACAACCTCGAAAACCAGGTGGTGCAATCCGGTGCCATCATCGGTGTCCCCGATGTACATTCCCGGTCTTTTTCTGACAGCCTCAAGGCCTTTTAAGACCTTGATATTGCTGGAAGTATATTCGATGTCGTCGGTCATTCTATATCCTCTGGGCGTAACCGGCGTATTGTACCATTTAAGGCCAAATAAGGGGCCTTAGAAAGTAGCTGAATCGTGACTTTTGGGCGCCCTTTCTGGCGCTCCAGCGGTGGCCCGAGCAGGCTTTTTATGACCCGCTAACCCGCCTCGCTGACGACACCCTGTTCCACGTGGAACAACTGCGGTGTCTGCCGAAAAAGAGATTTTTCCTCCTCCAGCGTCGTCGCAATCACCTGACATCCAAGGCCCTCAATTCGCTCCATCAGCCGCGCCAGGGAATTACTGTCCAGCTCTGCGACCGGATCGTCCAGCAGCAATAACAGCGGTTGTTCAAGATGCGCCTGCACAACTTCGACGGCAGCAAGAATCAGCGCGCACGCGAGCAATTTCTGTTGGCCCCTGGAAACCATCTTGCGTGCCTGGCGTTCGTCGTATCGCAAGCGCAGATCGGCCCGATGGGGGCCAACCTGGCTGCTGCCCGCTTGCTGGTCGCGCGCAGCAGACCCCGCAATTGCCTCCGCCAGCGTTCGATCTGCGGCCCAACCACGTTGATATTCGAAATCGACCGGGCTCCCAAGCAGCGCCTCGCCCGCCGCCAGCAGCGCCGGCCGTGTAATCTCGAGCATTGCCTTTCTCGCGACGTCTATTTGGTTACCAAGTGTGGCCAGCTCCCGATCCCAGCTCGCCAGAGAATTCAGCGGGGCGCCAGTTCTTAGCGCCGCGTTGCGTTGTTTCAGTGCGCGCCGAAATCGTCGCCAGACATCCAGATAGCCATGTTCCACGTGGAACGCGATCCAGTCGATATAGCGACGCCGGTCCTCCGGGCCGCCGGCCACCAATTTGTGTACATCCGGGTCGATGACCTGCAATGGCAGGGCCTCGGCAAGAGAGGCGGCTGATTTGCGCTTTTCCCCATCCGTGTGAACCTCGAGGCCGGCCTGGCCATTGCGCACGCCCAGGGTAATCTTGCGGGTGCCCTTCACCGCCCGCCCAAAAAGCACGAACTCTTTGACGTCGTGGTGTATCAACTCCCTTGTGGTCGCACCACGAAAGGACCTACCGCGTCCAAGATAGGCTACAGCCTCGAGAATGCTGGTTTTGCCGGAAGCGTTTGGACCGACGATCAGGTTGTTGTCCGGGCTGAAATCCAGCTCCGCAGACCTAAGACAGCGGAAGTTGGTGCATTTGAGGCTCGTTAGCGCCAAGCGACTGCGTGAACCCTGGCTCGTCAGCCAGCGGCTAAAGCCGCATCGGCATGACAACGTATTTGCAGTCGTCTTTGCCTGGCTCTCGCAATAGACAGCTGGAATTGCCATCGACCAACGCGAGCGTGACCTCATCAGACTCAATTGCAGCGAGCGCATCCAGCAGATAATTGACGTTAAATCCAATCTCTATCTCTTCGCCGCTGTATTCTATCTCCAGCTCCTCTTCCGCCTCTTCCTGCTCCGGATTGTGTGCCTGCAGGATCATGCTGCCCGCGCGGATAATCAAGCGAATGCCGCGATACTTCTCGTTCGACAAAATAGCGGTTCTTTGCAGGGCGCTCCTGAAAAGGCCTCGATCCGCCGACATCGCATTGCTCGTATCCTGCGGAATCACGCGCTCATATTCCGGGAATCGTCCGTCGATCAGCTTTGAGGTAAATCGAATGCCCTCAAGCTGTATACGAATGTGGTTGCTGCCAAGCTCAATCTGAATATCTCCTGCTCCGCTCATCAGGCGTTGCAATTCGAGCACGCCCTTCCGCGGCACGATTACCTGCTTTTCTGGTGATTTGTCACCGTCGAGTTTTACTTCCGATAACGCCAGGCGATGTCCGTCAGTGGCTACCGCTCGTAGCATCTCGCCGCCGGTTTCAAGCAGCAAACCATTGAGGTAATAACGAACATCTTGTTGCGCCATTGAAAAATGTGTTTTCTCCAATAACGTAGCGAGCTGTTGCTGCGAAATCGTCACGCTTTGGCCGGCATTTATGTCCTCTACGGTAGGAAACTCAGCAGCGGGCAAGGTGGTCAATGAAAACTTACTTTTACCTGACTTGACGTTGAGTTTCTCTCCACTGACGCTAACCGAAATCTTTGCGTCTTCAGGCAGTGCCCTACAGATATCAAGCAGCTTCCGACCAGGAACAGTCACATCACCAGAGCTGCTCACATCCACCGCTGCCGTTGCCACCAGCTCAACCTCAAGGTCTGTCGCGGTTACCGCAATCTCTCCGTCTTTCACTTCTAATAAAACATTTGCCAGAATTGGCATCGTCTGACGACGCTCTACAACACCAATAACGGCTTGCAAAGGTTTCAAAAGGGCTTCGCGTTCAGCGCTAAACTTCATTAATTCCACCTGTTAATAAT
>QIHS01000517.1 GCA_003229095.1 Woeseia sp.
ACTGATATCTGAATGGAACTGGGAGTATTCGGAATGACGCTCAATATTAATACGACGATCGGCTCTTCAAACCGACGTTGGGTCATGCAAACGGCTGCAGCGCTGCTGCTGTTTTGCGGTTTGTCCGCAGGTGCACAGGAAGCCAATCGCCTGCAGGACATACAGGTTCAGAGCTTGCCGGGACAACGTGTGGAGCTTAAGTTAATTCTAAGCGGCACCGCACCGGAGCCTCTGGCGTTTACGATCGAAGATCCGGCTCGCATCGCACTCGACCTGCCCAATACAGTGCTTGGTCTTTCATCTCGTCGCCGTGATGTAAACATTGGCGCACTGGATACGGTCCTGACAGCAGAGGCCAACGGTCGAACCCGCGTCGTACTGAATCTCGATTCTATGGTTCCTTACGAAATGCGCGCAAGCGGCAACACGATATTCGTCACGCTCGGTGTCGATAATGGCGCCAGCGCCTCTACAACGCAGTTCACCGGCAGCTCACAGAGTTCGTCTTCACCTTCATTTGCATCAAGTGGTGCGCGGCAGATCAATAGTGTCGATTTCCGCCGCACTCGTGATGGTGGTGGCCGCATTCTGATCAACCTGAGCGATCCTTCTACGCCAGTTGATATTCGCGAAGAAGGCGGGCGTGTTGTGGCCATATTCAAGAATACCTCGCTGCCATCTGAGTTGATGCGTCGCCTTGACGTAATGGATTTTGCAACGCCGGTGACGACTGTAGATACACTGCAGACCAACTCGGATACGCGTATCGTGATTTCGGCTGAGGGCAAGTACGAGCAACTCGCATACCAGTCCGACAATGAATTTACGATCGAGATTAATCCGGCCACGGACAGCGTCGAGGAAGGCTCGTCACTGTACTCCGAGACCAAAGAATACGAAGGTCAGCGTTTAACGCTGAATTTCCAGGACATTGAAACGCGCGCCGTATTGCAACTGCTGGCTGAAACGTCAGGTCGCAACATTGTTGTATCGGACACGGTAGCAGGCAATGTGACGCTGCGACTCAGGAATGTTCCCTGGGACCAGGCGCTCGATATTGTGATGACCACCAAGGGTCTGGACATGCGCGAGAATGGCAATGTGATCATTGTTGCGCCCGCCGACGAAATCGCGGCTCGCGAAACAGCAGATCTTGAAGCGCGCCTGGCGATTATTGAGCTTGAGCCTCTATATTCCGAGTTCTTGCAGGTCAACTACGCCAGAGCGGCAGATCTTGCGGTCCTGATCGGTGGTGGCGACTCGAACAGCCTGCTGTCATCTCGCGGCAGCGTTGGCATCGATAGTCGGACCAATACTCTTTTGGTTCAGGACACAGCAGAGAGCTTGCAGGGCATTCGCAGGCTGGTTCGAACGCTGGATATACCGATTCGCCAGGTGTTGATCGAAGCTCGAATCGTGGTGGTAAACGACGACTACAGCAGAGAACTCGGCGTGCGCTTTGGCGCTACGGGTTTTAGAGAAAACAGCACAGACGGCGCCACTGTTATTTCAGCAACCGGTGCCGGCACGGATACTATTGTGTCCTCGATTCTCGACAATCTTGGCACCAACGGCACGATTTTCCCGGTCCAGTTACCGCAGTTGTCAGATCGTTACAATGTCAACCTGCCGATTCAGAATGCAGCCGGCCGTTTTTCGCTGGCCTTGCTGGAAACAGATTACCTGGTTGACCTCGAACTGGCTGCACTGCAGGCAGAAGGTCGTGGCGAGATCGTTTCAACGCCTCGCCTGATCACGCTGAATCAACAGGAAGCACGCATCGAGCAGGGCGTCGAGATCCCATTTCAGGAATCGGCGTCTTCAGGTGCGACGACAACCCAGTTCAAGAAGGCGGTATTGTCATTGGTCGTGACCCCGCAGATTACGCCGGACAACAACATCATTATGGATCTGTTGGTAAACAGTGATAGCGTTGGCGCGCTGACGCCGAGCGCAACCGGTGGCCTGGTTCCCAGTATCGATACCCGACTTGTAGATACGCGCGTATTGGTACGGGATGGGCAAACGGTCGTATTGGGCGGCATTTACGAAACGGAAACGCGTGAGACGGTCACCAAGGTTCCAGTACTGGGGGATCTCCCGGGGGTTGGCTTCCTGTTCCGCTCAACAGCCACGGTTTCAGACAAGTCGGAGTTGTTGATTTTCGTAACACCGAGAATTCTCAACGAAGGTTCAAGCATCTACTAATATTGAATCTTGTGAACCACATCGTGTATCGACAAGATACGGAAACAAAGCCAACCTTCGGGTTGGCTTTTTTCCAACATACAAAATCATGCCATGGCTAATCCGAAAAACGTCTTCCTCATAGGCCCAATGGGCGCTGGAAAGTCTGCCGTTGGCCGGCATCTCGCTCGATTGATGCACCTTGATTTTGTGGACAGCGATGAGGAAATCGAGAATCGTACAGGCGTCGATATCTCCTTCATTTTTGAGAAAGAAGGTGAAGAGGGTTTTCGCAAACGCGAAGTCAAAATGATCGACGAGCTGTCGCAAATGCAGGGCATCGTGCTCGCCGACAGTCGCAGTCGTTTAGGCGCGCGTGGTTTCGTCGTTTACCTGCATACCACGGTTCAACAACAGCTCGATCGCACCCAGCGCGGCCGAAAACGGCCTTTGCTGGAAGATGGAGATCAAAAGAGCGTGCTCGAAGCGCTCATGGAAGTGCGAGACCCGCTCTATCGGGAGATTGCTGACCTGACTACAGAAACTGACGGCCGGCGCGTTCAGGCAGTCGCCCGGGACTTAGCTGACGCTATTAAATGACGCCAACTGTTAGTATGCCCTGATGGACAGTCGCACAATAAGTGTTGATCTGGGCGAGCGCAGCTACCCGATCGTCATCGGTGCGGGCCTCATCGCTGATCGTTTCGACCTGACGCCGTACCTGGCGGGAAAACGTTGCCTTGTTGTCAGCAGTGAAAACGTGGCGCCGATCTACCTTGAGTCGCTGCAAGGCTGCCTCGAGGGCGTCGAGGTTCAGGCCGTTACACTTCCCGATGGTGAAAATCACAAGACCGTCGCAACAATGACTTCGATTCTGGATGAGCTGGTTTCCGGCAAGGCGAATCGCGACACGACCGTCATTGCGCTTGGTGGTGGCGTAGTCGGGGACATTGCGGGATTTGCCGCTGCCTGTTTCATGCGCGGCGTGGCCTATATCCAGATCCCGACAACCCTGCTCGCGCAGGTAGATTCATCGGTTGGTGGTAAGACAGGCGTCAATCATCCCGGTGGGAAAAACCTGGTCGGCGCATTTCATCAGCCACGCATTGTGCTTATCGACACCGAGACACTACAGACATTGCCGGATCGCGAACTGAGATCGGGTCTCGCAGAAGTGATTAAATACGGTGCGATCATCGACAGGGATTTCTTCGCCTGGCTCGAATCCAACATGACCGCATTGCTCGACAGGGATTCATTGGCACTGGCCTACGCAATCGGGCGCTCCTGCGAAATCAAAGCCGAGATTGTCGCCGCGGATGAGCGCGAAACCGGCAGGCGCGCACTACTCAACTTCGGCCACACTTTCGGACACGCAATTGAGCATTGTGTGGGCTATGGAGAATGGTTGCATGGTGAAGCGGTTGCTGCGGGGATGATCATGGCCACAGCGATGAGTGACATCGATCAGACGGAACAAAACAGACTCAAGGCGTTGCTTTCCGCCGCCGGATTGCCCTGCGTGCCACCAAAGACCGGCGCCGCACAACTTCGAGATGCCATGCAGATGGACAAGAAAGCCAAAGCAGGCAAGCTTCATTTTGTACTGCTGCGTTCGCTCGGCGATGCCTATGTCAGTTCGGACTACGCATCCGCCGCATTGGATGCGGCACTCAGCGTTGCGGAATCCTGACTTGTCAGCGGCGCCAAATTCCCTGGCGGTTTACGCGGCGAATGAGCACACCGGGAAGGGCAGGCGATATGAGGAGGCGCCTGCCGAATATCGGGGCGAGTATCAACGAGATCGTGATCGAATTATTCACTCGACGGCCTTTCGCCGCCTGGTCTATAAAACGCAGGTGTTCGTGAATCATGAAGGCGATCTTTATCGAACACGAATGACGCACTCGCTCGAAGTTGCCCAAATCGCCCGTACGGTGGCAAACGCGCTGATGATCAGCGATCCACTGGTAGAGGCAATCAGCCTGGCACACGATCTTGGTCACACGCCGTTTGGCCACGCGGGCCAGGATTCGCTAAACGCCTGCATGCGTGACTTCGGCGGCTTCGAACACAACCTGCAGTCATTGCGTGTTGTCGATGAGCTTGAAGAAAAATATGCAGATTTCCCTGGACTGAACCTGACCTTCGAGACACGCGAGGGCATTCTCAAACATTGTTCAGCACGCATCGCGCGCAAACTCGGTGCGCTGGGCAAGCGATTCCTTGATCGACAGCAACCCGGGCTCGAAGCACAGCTTGTCAATATTGCGGACTCGATTGCCTACAACAACCATGACGTAGACGACGGGTTTCGCGCGGGCCTGCTTAACCTGGAGCAACTGCGCGAACAGCCATTGTTCGGTGAACACCATGACGTTGTTCGGGATAAATATCCGCAACTCGATGATCGCAGATTCATCTACGAGGTTATAAGGCGCATGATCGGGCAGGTCGTTACTGACTTGATTGAGAACTCAAGATCGAACATCGAAAGACTCGACCCCAAAACAATCGACGATGTGCGTTCCGCCGGGAAGCCACTGATTGCTTTCAGTGACGACGTTTACGAGAAACACTCTTCACTCAAGAAATTCCTTCACGAAAACCTTTACCGGCACGAGAAGGTGCGCGGGATGAACGACAAGACCAAGGTGATGGTCGAGGTGTTATTCGAGCGTTATATGGCAAGCGCAAGCGAGCTACCTGACGCGTTCGAACAGCGGGCGACGGGTCGGCAAGAGGCTGATAAGGCACGTGTTGTGGCCGATTACATCGCCGGCATGACAGATCGTTTCGCGATTGCGGAATACGAACGTCTGTATTAAAGAATCCCTGAAAAACGGGGTCAGAAAAACGGCAAGAAAAACGGGTCAGGTTTATTTAAGACAATTAAACCTCACCCTTTTGGCCGAAAATAAACCTGACCCTTTTTGAGGACACACTTGGGCGGCCTCACTGCGGGCTCTGTGAAGCCCGGCAATTTGAGCTACAATCCGCCGCGATTTTCTCAACCCCGGTTGCGCTGTGACTAAGAAAGATATTGCTGTTAAAGATCGCCTGATTTTCGCGCTGGATGTGCCCGACTGCGAGCGTGCCCGGGCGCTCGCGAATGAACTCGGTGACGCGGTCACATTCTATAAAATGGGGCTGGAGCTGATGATGAGCGGCGGCTATTTTGAACTCGTGGACTGGATGCTGGCGCATGGCAAGAAAGTCTTTGCCGATCTCAAGTTCTTCGATATTCCCGCGACCGTGGGATCCGCGGTTCGGCAACTGAGAGACCGGGGCGTGAACTGCGTAACCGTACACGGCAACCAGTCAATCATGGAAGCGGCGGTCGAAAACAAGGGCGATCAGTTAAAGGTCCTCGCGGTTACCGTGTTGACCAGCCTTGATCGCGGCGACCTGGATGACCTCGGCTTCGATTGCGATGTTGGCGAGCTGGTGTTGTCGCGTGCGAAACGGGCTTTCGAATCAGGCTGCGACGGTGTCATATCGTCAGGTCTGGAAGTTGCCAGGTTACGTGAATTCGTTGATCACAAGCTGCTTGTCGTGACGCCCGGCATACGGCCGGTAGATAATAAACCCGAAGGCGATCAAAAACGCGTCGTGAGCGTCGAACAGGCTTTTCAGAACGGCGCAGATCACATCGTCGTTGGTCGCCCAATTAGGGATGCGGCCAGTCCGCGCGAGGCTGCCGAAGCGATCCAGGCCACTATAGCGGAGCAATTCTGATGGCGACTGAACTCAAAAACGACCTTCTCTTACGTGCGCTGATGAAAAAGCCTGTGCCGCGCACACCTGTATGGATCATGCGCCAGGCGGGACGCTACCTGCCTGAATATCGTGAGCTGCGCGCCAAGGCCGGCGACTTCATGAGTCTTTGCGGCAATCCGGAACTCGCCTGCGAAGTCACCCTGCAGCCACTACGTCGCTTTCCGTTGGACGCGGCGATTCTGTTCTCGGACATCCTGACAGTGCCGAACGCCATGGGTCTTGGCCTCTATTTCGAAGCAGGTGAGGGCCCGAAGTTTGAGCGCCCCGTGCGTAATGCACGAGACATTAACGCGCTCGTTCAACCTGACGTGTCAGACTCGCTGTCATATGTATTCGATACGGTTTCAAGAGTCCGGCGCGAACTTGACGGGCAAGTGCCGCTGATCGGTTTCGCCGGCAGCCCGTGGACGGTGGGCACCTACATGGTCGAGGGCGGATCGAGCCGGAAGTTCCCGACGATCAAGGGCCTTGCTGCGGAGGATCCGGCGCTGCTGGAAAAACTGCTGAGCGTAGTTGCAGCCACGACGATTGATTACCTCAATGCGCAGATCGATGCGGGCGCACAGGCCATCATGATCTTTGATACCTGGGGCGGTGCGCTGGAAGCAGATGACTACAGGCGTTTTTCGCTGGCCAGCATGCAAACCA
>QIHS01000516.1 GCA_003229095.1 Woeseia sp.
ATGCCGCCAATGGCAGTAAGAAATATCCAGGCCACTACCATCGATACGTGCAACGGTCTGGTCTTGGTAAACAGCAATTCCTGCAGAAACGCCGGAAACAGAAACTGGAAGCCGCCGATAACGCCAAACAACATGCCAACGCCCAACGACAGCATGCCGAGACGCAGAAAATTTAGGCCAAGCAGGCTCTTGTCACGCGCAATCATTGTGGGTCGTCCTCTTGTCTGACGGTGCCGAACCAGGTCACCTCGTAATTTTCAGGTGGGTAAGTACCGGTCTTATCCACAAAACCCAGGTAAGCAACTACAGCGACCACTTCTTCCGGGCTCAGACCAAGATTGGGCATGCGCGCAGTTCCTGCAGTGATAAAGGCGCTCGAATAGGCCGCACCACGATTGGAAATGACGTTGGTCAGATCTGGCCCGATATAGCCGCCGAGACCGTAAAACTGGTGGCAGGCAACGCAATTGTATTTTTGATAAACCTGCTGGCCATGTCGGGCCTCTTCGCTCATCGGCGCTATGTGCGTGGCTTCGGTGCCAGCGGTATAGATGTAGGCTGAATAGATCACAAAGGACACGAACAGCGCGCTAAATATCAATCGATTATTAATGGTCGTCACCCCCGCAATAGACCAGGCACCGCAGTGTTTGCAGCTCGAGCAGGCTTGAATTGTAGGCTGAATCGGGCTGAAAAGGGTTCAGAAGAGTTGCTCTATTTTAACAAATTATCGTATTTTATCCGATAATTTGTATGATTTTTCGCATTATTTTCGAATATACTGACATTATTCGGGTCAGTGACTTTTCCGGGCGGGGCGATACGAGCAGATGGACAACAAAGACAAGATGATATTGAAGGCACTACAGGAGGACGCAAACCTCACTGTGGGTGAGCTTGCAGACATGATCGGATTGTCGAAGTCCGCGTGCTGGCGGCGAATCCAGAACCTGGAAGAAAAAGGCGTGATTTCAGCCCGTGTGACGCTACTGAATCAAGAGGCCCTTGGCCTGAATCTGACAGTGTTCGCCGCCGTACGCACACACGAACATTCGGCAGACTGGTTCAAGCAGTTTCATCGCGTCACGACTGCCATGCCGAACGTCATGGAAGTTCACCGTATGAGCGGCGACGTTGACTATTTGATACGCGCTGTTGTCCCCGACATGAAGAGTTACGACAAAATGTATCGTGAGATGATTGCCAATGTCGATCTGTTCGATGTGAGTTCGTCTTTCAGCATGGAAACCATCAAATACACGACCGCATTGCCGCTCGACTATCTCTGATATTATTCGCGCCGATGCAAGTCAATTCGCCTGAAATCAACCGCAAAATTGCGCAGTGGTTACTCATCTGCTGTGCTTTGGTGTTCCTGATGGTCATTCTTGGCGGCGTCACACGCCTGACTGGTTCCGGTCTGTCGATCGTTGACTGGCGTCCGGTCACTGGCGTTCTTCCGCCTTTGAGTGAGGAGGCGTGGCAAAAAACTTTTGAAATGTATCAGCAGTCGCCAGAGTTCAGGGAAGTGAACTCGCAAATGGATGTGCACGACTTTAAGGGCATTTTCTGGCTTGAGTTTTTGCATCGATTGTTAGGCAGAGTAATTGGCATTGTGTTTCTTGTGCCATTCTTGTATTTCGCCGCGAAGGGCTATATCGCCAGGAAAGAGTGGCCAAAGTACAGCTTGATGTTTGTTCTGGGCGGCTTGCAGGGTGTACTTGGCTGGTACATGGTCAAGAGCGGCCTGGTCGATAACCCGCAGGTCAGCCAGTACCGGCTGACTGCTCACCTGGTGGCTGCATTTCTGATCTACGCCTACATGTTCTGGGTTGCACTATCGCTTTTGTTCCAGCCCGACGGCCATGCGCGTCATCCCTGGTATGCCAGGACACTCGCGCTGGCGACATTGATTTCTGTCACCATCGTATCAGGCGGCTTTGTGGCGGGCCTGAAAGCAGGCAAAGTCTTCAATACGTTTCCGATGATGGGCGAGCACTGGCTGCCGCCCGGATCGTTTGCGCTCGAGCCCTGGTGGCGAAACCTGTTCGATAACATCGCCACCGTGCAATTTAATCATCGTATTCTCGCCATCACCACTTTTGCACTGATCGTCGCCTATTGCCTGAAGATACCCAGGAATGGTCTCCCGGCGCGGGTAAAGAAAAGTATCATTGCGCTATTGCACACTGCGTCATTGCAAGTCGTACTTGGAATAGCAACGCTACTGCTGGTTGTGCCTATTCCGCTGGCGGTCGCCCATCAGGGTGTTGCCATGCTGTTGTTCACCATCGTGTTATTCCTATGCCACGGACTACGACGAACGTAAGCGGTATCCAGTCCGGGCTAGCGCGGTGAAAAATCTCGCCATGATCGTTTTTTCGAACCGATCTGATAGACTGCCCCGCATTGAAATTCGCCCAGTGGCGCCACGTTTCATCATATGAACAGGCGTCAGTTCATCACCAACAAAAATAAGCATCCAATAATGAAACCAGTACCAACTGATATTGAAATTGCACAGGCAGCAAGCACGCTGCCTATTTCTGAAATCGCCGCGAAAATTGGCATCCGCGCGGAAGACATTATTCCGTACGGGCACGACAAAGCGAAAATAAGCTACGACTTCCTTGGCAAACTCGAAGGCAAGAAAGACAGCAAGCTGATTCTCGTCACAGCGATCTCGCCAACACCGGCCGGCGAAGGCAAGACGACCACAACGGTGGGGCTCGGTGATGGACTTAACAAGATCGGCCAAAACGCAATCATTTGCCTGCGCGAACCCAGCCTCGGTCCGTGTTTCGGTATGAAAGGCGGTGCCGCCGGCGGTGGCTACGCGCAGGTCGTACCGATGACTGATATCAACCTGCATTTTACCGGCGATTTTCACGCTATTGGTGCGGCGCACAATCTTCTTTCAACGATGATTGACAACCATATGCATTGGGAGAATCAGCTTAGTATCGATCCGCGACGTGTCACCTGGCGACGTGTAGTTGATATGAACGACCGTGCATTACGAACGATTACCTCGGGGTTGGGCGGCTACAACAATGGCGTGGTCCGTGAGGCAGGATTCGATATCACGGTTGCATCAGAAATCATGGCGGTATTTTGCCTGGCAGAGGATCTCAACGACCTGCGTCAGCGCATCGGCAATATCGTCATCGGGCATACGCGTGACAAGAAACCTGTCCGCGTTACTCAACTGAAAGCCGAGGGCGCAATGACGGCACTTCTCCGTGACGCGTTCCAGCCTAACCTCGTGCAAACCCTGGAAAACAATCCAGCACTGATGCATGGCGGCCCATTTGCCAATATCGCGCACGGTTGTAATTCAGTCATAGCGACAAAGACGGCGTTAAAACTCGCCGATGTTGTTGTGACAGAGGCAGGGTTTGGCGCAGACTTGGGCGCCGAGAAATTCTTCGACATTAAATGCCGAAAAGCAGGATTGCATCCGGATGCCGTGGTACTGGTTGCGACCACCAAAGCACTCAAAATGCACGGCGGCATCGCCAAAGAAGATCTGAAAGCGGAAAATGTTGAGGCCATCAGAAAAGGCTGTGCCAACCTGGGCAAACATATTCGCAACATCGGCCAGTTTGGCGTGCCCGTTACAGTCGCCATCAATCACTACGTGACTGACACCGATGCAGAACATCAGGTGATCAAGGATTTTTGTGACGGTTTTAATGTGAGTTGCACAGTATCGTCACATTGGGAGCACGGCGGTGAAGGCGCGAAACCACTGGCCGAAGCCGTCATGGCGCTGATTGGCAATCGGAAATCGCAGTTTCGACCGCTCTACCAGGACGATTTGCCGCTGTGGGAGAAAGCGCGACGAATTGCCCGTACGATCTATGGCGCCGATGACATCATCGCAGACAAGAAAGTGCGCCTGCAATTCGAACAATTCGAAAAAGAGGGTTATGGACACTACCCGATCTGTATGGCGAAGACGCAATACAGTTTCTCCACAGACCCACAATTGCTGGGTGCGCCGTCCGGCCACGATGTGCCGATTCGGGAAATTCGATTGGCGACCGGAGCGGAGTTCCTGGTCGTGATATGCGGTGCGATCATGACCATGCCGGGTTTGCCGCGAAAACCTGCGGCGGAACAAATTGACGTAACTGAAAACGGCCGCATTACCGGGCTGTTCTGAGCGGAGGAAAAAATGCCGGGCTATATTTTTC
>QIHS01000424.1 GCA_003229095.1 Woeseia sp.
GCTTCGATGTATTGACCGGTCACCAGCACACCAATCATCAGGTTGCCCGTATAGGCCGCGGTTCCGGCGACGACAATCGCGATCACAGGAAATCGCCAGTCCAGACCACGACCAAAACGCTGTACAGCGACGCCGACAAAGCCGCCAATCAGGATCGAAACCCACGGAAAAACACTTCCCATGTCCAGAGAGTACAAGGCCCATGACCAGCACAACATCAGCGCGACAGCGAGACCGCCCACGAGTCCGCGCAAAACCGACTGTTCCGCAAGCAGGCGCCCACCGTCTGCCGGCGGAAGCTTGTCGGTCCGTTCTTTAGAGTGCTTAAGCTTCAGCCGAAACATCATCGTTGTCAGAAGTCCATCAGGGCGGGGGCGCAGTATATTACAACAGCGGGTGGTATATTTTGCGTATGTATTTCCCGATTCGATTCTTGCTGCCAAGCATTCTTTTGTCGTTGCTGGTGCTGGCGGCGTGCGCGTCTGCGCCAACGCGCGAAGCGGCCATCATACGAACGCTGAACACACTGCCTGCTGACCACGATGGCTTCAGGAATGTGCTGATCATCAGCGTGGCGGGCAGCTTCGCGAATCGCGCGCTGTTCGAGCGCAACCTGGTAGCAGCTATGACGATTGACAACCAAGAGAGCACTGCAACCCCGTATTTCACACTGGTTGGAAGACGCCCACAGCTGACGCGCAACATACTCGATAATGTGATTCTTGCGCGCGAGTTTGATGCCATTCTTTTCACTCGCATCAAAGGACAGGAAATTACGGGTTTGACCCAGCAAAGACCTGTCGGATTCGCATTTGATTTGTTTTCTTATGACTATACGAAACTCAACTCACCGACAAATATCCAGCTGTCGTCGGCAATCACGTTTGTTTCGGAATTGTATTCCGTCGCTGACAAGAAAAAAGTGTGGTCGATAGAGACGCTGAGTTTCGATAAGGCGTCGGTCGATGAACAGATCTCTGAACAATCGGCAACTATTGCCTTACAAGTCATCGAAGACAGCCTATTGGTTCGCTAATCGGTCGGGGCCCTTTCGGTGGAATCCGACATGTCGGAACACATATTCAATTCACCCGATACTCGATCCCACAATCCTTTTGCCAGCACCGAAAGGCCGCCGGTGACAACCGCCGCGCCCGCTGTGGTTACACTGCCTGCCGCGTCGATGCCAACAGCCGGCGATTTTAACGTTCCGCCAATCTTGAGAAACGAGTTGACCACTCCACCAAGGCTAAGCCCCAGACCTTCGCGTGTTTTTACACGCAGGTTCAGATCAAGCGTCTCGGTAGACAGGTCGACCGTGCCACTGCTGACGATGTTCATTTTTTCCGTTTGAATCGCCAGTGTCTCGATAGTCGCAACACCTTTGTCAATGTTAAGTTCGTAAATGCCGCACTCAAGCATTGTCAGTGTTTCCGCATCTGCCAGAGGGTTCAGTGTGCGCAATATCGACGTTACAAGATCGGAGAAGAGAAAGCCTGCCGCCTGCAAATTGATCTGGCCAGTGTTTTGAGTGCCTGATACGCGCCCGGACGAGGCGCTCATAATGTCGTGAAGAGATTCACCGCGACCGTTCAATTCAATCCGAAGATCAAGGGGAGGCAATGTTTCGAATTTCTGGTCTTCTGCCGCGAGGGAACCAATGCGAAAGTCTTTTAGTTCTGCTGACAGGTCCAGAACGTGCGTGTCCTGATCAGGGCGAAGTGTGAGGTTGCCTGAAAACCCCCCGCCACCAAGTGTAAACTCGAATGGCTGCACGGTGAGGGCGCCGTCGGCGAGTGCGATGCTGATGTTGACGTCGTGCAAACGGTCGTCGCCGAGGATGATTTCGTCAATGACGGCCCTGGCGCTAAGGTCGATTGTGTTCAGCCAGGAACGATTGAGTGGCGTATCACTGAAAACGAGTACGCTTTCTACCACCTCATTATCCGCAACGCCTTCGGACAATGCTTCCGACTGTGCGAATCGAAGATCAAGGCGCGGCGAATTGATGCTGGCTGTCACGAACGGCTTTTCCTGGTCGATTCTTACCGACAAGAACCCCGAAAATTCTCCCTCGCCGAAGGTGGCTTGCAAATCGCTCAATTCAATCATTTCAGTGCCCACCAACAGGCCGGTAGACAGCGAGTAGGGTATTGAACTTGATTCCACTTCATGGGAACCGCTGAGGCGGACAGACAATACGCCATCGTCATTTCTATCCAGTGTCAGGGTGCCAATGTCAATTTTTTGTGCCGCCGCACCTGCCGATTCCAGGGAAAACAGGAGGTTGTCGATGACCAGACTATGCAATATGGGTGCGTCGGAATCGTCTAAGCTGTCAGCCTGGATCGGGTCGTCGGGTCGGTGCCAGTTTGCGGTGCCGTCGGCAGATTCCTGAAGACTAATCGTGACGCCGGAAAGTACGACAGCGTCAATCTCGATCGGTCCACTCAAAAGCGTCCAGGTGTCCAGGGCAATCTGAATCTTTTCTGCGTGCACATAAACGGGCTCGTTCGACCACTCAGGATTGGCGAGGGATACATCCAGGGCGGTCATACGCAACTGTCCGCCGAACTCAATATCGACTTCGCCCTCGATTGACAATTCGTGGCCGAGGGCATCTGAAACTGCGGCCTCGATTTCCGCCTCGTAAACGGAAAGGTCTGCGAGATGTAGATAAAGAGCAAAACCGATTGCCAGTGCAATCGCTGCGGCCAATGCGCCTATAAATAGTTTGATGATTTTCATTGGCTCTTTGACTCAGCTGGCTACGATTGTTTCAATTGATATCGCGATGATTTTGCACGGCGAGCTTTGCAGCGGCGAGATCCTCAAGCGCCGTGCCGACCGATTTGAATAAGGTAATGCTCTGGTCGGATTGTCGGCCCGGGACAGCAGCGGTGACGAGCTCGCGTAAGGACCCCTTGATATCTGCTGCGGTCATCGTGCGATTGTCAATCGCCTGTAAAATCTCGCCCGCTTCCGTCAGTGCGCCGGCTCGGGTATCAACGTAAACGTCTGTACGGGACATTGCCACATCGTCTGCCTCCGCCATATCGGGTCCGAACGCGCCTACCAGGTCGAGGTGCTGACCCGCTAACAGCCAGGCTCCCTTGACCAGCGGTTCGTTGGCGAGCGTGGCACAACTAATCAGGTCAGCTTCACCAACTGCCTGTTCCAGGCTGGACGCTACTGATATTTTGAGAGAACTCGCTGATAATTCTTCCGCGAGGCGATTCGCGGCTTCAGCGCGACGACCCCAGATGCATACCTCTGTAACCGGCCTGGCAGTTGCGTGTGCAGCGATCAAGTGTGGCGCGAGACTCCCCGTTCCGACCATTAGGAGTTTGTGTGAATCTTTCCTGGACAAATAGCGGGAAGCCAGCGCTGATGCTGCTGCCGTTCGGCGCAGTGTCAGTTCAGTGCCGTCAACTGATGCGATCGGCTGCCCGGTCTCGGCACTCATTAACAGGTAACTGCCAAACACGGCAGGCAAATCGCGTTTCGAATTGTTCGGGAACACGGTCACGACTTTGACACCAATATGCGCGCCTGATTGCCATGCCGGCATCAGCATCAGGGCGGCGTTAGTCTCATTCGCTACTGGCAGGTCGTAGTGCTGGCGGGGCGGCACGGTCGTATCGCCCGCAAACGCCTGGGCAAGTGCTTCAATGAGTGCGGAGTATGGTAGTGCAGCCGCAGTGGCGCTTTGGTCAAGGCTGAGCATAGATGGCGCGAAGGATATCACTTCCGCACAGCATCCCGTCCCTGTAACCTAGTGCTATCGGGGAACAAGAAGAAAATAAATGACCCTGCGCAGCAAACTCTGGCTTTCAACCGTGCTGGCCATCGTCATGGGTGACATGATTGGCTCCGGTATCTTTTTCACAGCGGGTGAACTGGCTGGTGCGCCGGTCTTTTGGCTTCTCTCAATAAGCCGCCACGGTGAATTGCATGGATAGATTTCAACGGTTTTTTTCGGGGCAGAAGACGATCATCGGCATGATTCATTTGCCGCCGTTGCCCGGCTACCCTGATTCAAAAGGGATCGACTATGCTATTCGACATGCGGTTGCTGATCTGCGTGCGCTTGAGGAAGGCGGTGTCAATGGTGTGCTGGTGGAAAACGAATACGATCGTCCACATCGGATTGTGGCTACGGCGGAGACCATTGCGGCGATGACTCGCATAACGCGCGC
>QIHS01000301.1 GCA_003229095.1 Woeseia sp.
GCCGGCCTCAAGATTGGCCGCGGTCGATTCATCGGGCAGCCGGTCCTTGCGGGGATCATCTCGTAAATCCGGGTCTCGATCCGAACGTGCGGTCAAAACCTGGTCGGAAATACTCTCGTTGGTGGTGGACTCATCGGCACTGTCGCCCTCGAGCGTGCCGACATTGTCGATTGGCACAGCGCTTTCGGCGCGGGCACTTGGCCGCTCCTGATCGCGCGTATTGCCGGCACCTTGCTGATTGGCTTGCGCGAGATAGGCCGCATGTTCCGGCTCGAGGACATTAGGATCGGGGTTCGCAACGATGGTTACTTCGAGCGATATCGCCTCGGCGAATTCGTCTCCGATAACCACGTTGAAGGTGACGCCGATAATGAGAATGCCGTGGACCAGCGCGGCCAGAAACAGCATCGGCGGCAACCTGTCCGGCAGCGGGGCTGAATCGACGAACATCTGATCAATTGAGTCCTGATCCGTTGCTTTCATGGATTCTTCGTTAGTTGTCTGCTTAGCGTTATTAGCCATTAATACGGCAGGCGATTCACCAGAATCGTCTGCGCTCCACATTCTCGCACAGGCTCGTGGCCGTCAATAGTCAATTTTACCCCTGCCTCCACGGCGACAATGAGACCTGCCCATCAATTCCCGACTACGCCAATAAACGGGCTCTGACCCAAAAACCGGGTCAGAGCCCATTTTTCGGGGTCAGAGCCCTTTTTTTAGAGCCCGCTTATTGGCGGGTGAGTCTTGCCTCGATAGCGTCGAATAGGGTGCCGGCGATGTTCAGGTCGCAGGCGCTGTCCAGTTCGCGAATGCCGGTGGGGCTGGTGACGTTGATTTCGGTCAGGAAGTCGCCGATAACATCGATGCCAGCGAAAATAACGCCGTGTTCCCTGAGCACGGGCCCGACTTCGGCGCAAATCCAGCGATCGCGTTCTGTCAATGCGCGGGTTTCTCCTACTGCACCCATGACCAGGTTGCCACGGTTGTCGTCCGCGGGCGGGATACGCGCAAGGCAAAAGGGGACGGGCTCACCATCGATCAGAAGAATACGTTTATCACCGTCGCTGATTTGCGGGATAAATACCTGCGCCATCGCGTAACGCCTGCCATTATCCGTAAGCGTCTCAAAGATGACGTTGGCATTGTTGTCACCGACCGCCACGACGAAGATCGATTTTCCGCCCATTCCGTCCAGCGGCTTGACCACAACGCGCTGATGCGTTGCAAGAAAGTCCTTCATGTCCTGCATCGAACGGGTTACCAGTGTCTCAGGCGCGCACTGCGGAAACCAGGCGGTATAGGCTTTCTCGTTCATGTTGCGCAGGCTTTGCGGTCGATTGACAATCAGTGCGCCGGCCGCCTCGGCCCGATCCAGTATGTAACTGGTGTAGATGTACTCCATGTCGAACGGCGGGTCTTTGCGCATCAAAATGATATCGAGATCGCCGAGACAGATATCCTGTGCTTCCTGCAATTCAAACCAGGCGGTTTCATCGTCCCGGACTTCGAGGATTCTGGATCGCGCCAGAGCAACGCCGGCCAGCATTCTGAGGTCAGCCTGTTGCATGTAGTGAATCTCGGCCCCACGGCGACTGGCTTCGAGCAACATCGCGAATGAGCTGTCCTTGACCGGTTTTATGGACTCAATGGGGTCCATAACGACGCCAATGCGGCGGTTTTTGTCTGCCATGTTCGGGTTCCTGCTCACGATACCTTTCGCGGCGGGTCACTATACTCAAAAACACGCAAAAGACAGAAACCGGGTCAGAGCCCATTCTTTTTCGTCGCTATCGCAACATCTGGAAGCGTCAGTCGGCAAGCTACGCGAGCTTCTTTTGTTGCACGAATAAATCAAGCCGCTGCACCGGTCGTGGCGGCATTTTGGCCAATATGGTACAAGTCTTTTTGCCCGGCATAGATTATGCAAACTGACCGTTTTTTGGGGTCTGCCGAGGCTGGCGCGGAATCACGATAACCGGGCTGCGAGGATGGTATTGGGGAAGCGATCTTGAATGAGGTCGCAACCGGGCGAGGGTATTCAGTGTCAAATAATGTTTCCAGAGGTCTCAATGGCCTCAAGATCCTGGTGATTGATGACAGCAAGACAATTCGCCGTACGGCGGAGAGTATTCACAGCGATCGACGGTTTCGATGCGCTCTCAAAGATAGCGGATCACCAACCGGACGTGATATTCGTCGACATCATGATGCCGCGGCTGGATGGCTATCAAACCTGTTCGCTGATCAAGCACAACAAGGTTTTCAAAGACACCCCGGTTATCATGCTATCCAGCAAGGACGGGCTTTTCGATCGTGCGCGGGGACGTATTGTGGGTTCGGAGCAGTACCTGACCAAACCCTTTACCAAAGATGAATTGCTTGGCGCAATTTCCAACCAGATCAAATGAGGACCTGACCATGGCAGTGATTCTAATCATCGACGATTCACCCACTGAGTTGCATATGTTCCAGGGCATGCTTGAGAAAAGCGGTTTCGAAACCCTGGTTGCAGACAGTGGTGAAGAAGGGCTTCGTCAGGCGAGCGCGTCACAACCGGATTGCATCCTGATGGATGTGGTCATGCCCGGCATGAACGGTTTCCAGGCCACGCGCAAACTGACTCAGGATCCGCGTACATCCGATATTCCCGTCATTATGATCACCACCAAAGATCAGGAGACTGACAAAATCTGGGGCATGCGCCAGGGTGCTGCCGAGTACATCGTCAAACCTGTTGGTGCGAACGAGCTTGTGGCAAAGATCAATTCGGTAATGGCCAGCTGAATGACCGCTTCTGCTGACCTTGCCGCCCTTGCTGCGCAACCGTTTGAACTGCTACGTGAGCTTGAGCGTCGCAGCCAGATCGCAGTAGCGGGCCTTGACGGCGGTGAGGTTCCGGATGAGTGGGTCGGCATTGGCTTCAGAATTGGCAACGAACATTTTATCACCCAGCGAGAACAGGTTCGAGAGGTGCTGATGTTGCCCGAATCGATTACCCGGGTACCCGGCGCCAGGCGCTGGATGCTGGGCATCGCAAATCTGCGCGGCCACCTGTTGCCACTTGTAGATCTAAAAATGTTCCTTGGCAGTGGCAGAACGACGTTCAGGCGGGTAACCCGCGTTATTTCTGTCAATCATCGTGACGTTCCCGCAGGCTTGGTGGTTGACGAGGTGCAGGGGTTCAGGCGCTTTTCGGACAGCGAATATGTTGAGCAGTGGCCGCAGACAGAAATCCGCTGTGATCGCTACATCGCAGGCGCTTATCAACGAGCTCAGGAGACCTGGCCAATATTCAGTCTTTACGATCTGCTAGAGAGCAGTTCCTTCTTACAGGCCGCCGCGGAATAGCCAATAGTGAAACCATGGCATTTAGTAACGCAAATTCATCGACATTTACCATCCTCGCATCTGCATTGGCGGTGACGCTGGTCGCTGCTGTTGCTGTCCTGGCGCTGCAGTCCGGGAGCAGTGGCGAAGCTGATGGCAATGCTGCTGCACTTGCTGCGGTTTCGCAGGCCATTCCGTTACATACGGCCAGAGCGTTGCAGGCCGGCACGGACGGCCTGGATGATTTGCAAGCGGACGTCAGTCGTCTGGACGAGTTGCGCAGCGGCGGGTTCCTGACCTCCAGCGGTGCCTGGGACAATCTGGAGCATTACGCAAAAGCGATTCTTGAGAAACGCGCTGATATTGAAGTGCTCACCGGCTCCATTCAGGGACTCAATATCGGCATGACAAAGCTGTTGTCGGCATCCGATGCGCTGCTTGATCAGTCCGGGTCGACGGCCGTCATTCAGGAGTTTCAACGACGTGGGAATAACTTGCGGAGTTCGTTCTCCGCCCTGGTCGTCACGACATTACAGGGTGGACCTGCGGTCGCTGTGGCCGGTTTAGAAGCAGATCTGGCATATTTGCGTTCGGTAACGAATGCATTGTCCGGCGATTCGACAGAACTGGACGTTGTTGCGCTCGACAATGCCGCAAGAGAATCAGCTCTGGTGCCGGTGATCAGCGAATTGCAGGATGTCGAAGCTCTAGTCGGGCCCACTATTGCCGCTGCCGCAAACCTGGATGATCTGGTCGCCAACGTTAACGGCTTGAACGAGGCGGCGTTGACACTGCTCAGAAGCGCATTGTCGTCAGCAGGATCGGGTGCAGGGGGCTTTATGTCGAGTTCGACCCTGCCGATAGGCATTCTTGTGATCGCATTTTTTCTGTTGCTCGGCCTGGCATTCCTGCATTCAAAGAGCGCCGTGTTTGAGCAGGCGGCGCGCGAGCAGGCACAGCAGAATGACCGAAACCAGCAAGCCATTCTTCGTCTTCTCGACGAGCTGGGAAGCCTTGCAGATGGTGACCTGAGCGTCGAGGCAACAGTGACTGAGGATATTACCGGCGCAATTGCCGACTCCATTAACTACGCCATTGAAAAGTTGCGCGAGCTGGTTGCGACCATTAATGAAACGGCAATCATGGTTGATTCGGCTGCGAAACAGACTGAGAACATGGCGCTGCAACTGGCCACCTCTGCAGACACCCAGGCTAAAGAGATTACGGCTGCTACAGGTTCCATTGTATCGATGGCAAGCTCTATTGAAGAGGTCTCCGGCAACGCCGAACGATCATCTGACGTCGCGCGGCATTCGGTCGAGGTCGCGCATAAGGGTGGCGATGCTGTACGCAGAACCATTGACGGCATGAACGCCATTCGTGAAACCATCCAGGAAACGTCAAAGCGCATCAAGCGACTGGGAGAAAGCTCGCAGGAAATTGGCAACATCGTGGAGCTCATCAATGACATTGCCGAGCAGACCAATATCCTCGCGCTCAATGCTTCGATTCAGGCATCTATGGCGGGCGAGGCCGGACGCGGTTTTGCCGTGGTCGCGGACGAGGTTCAAAGACTGGCTGAGCGCTCGACCAATGCCACCAAGCAAATCGAAGTCCTGGTCAAAACCATTCAGGCAGATACCAACGAAGCAGTGGTCTCCATGGAGCGCAGCACGACAGACGTCGTGGGCGGTGCATTGCTCGCTGAAAACGCAGGCGCGGCGCTCGATGAGATCGAGCAGGTATCGAATCAGATCGCCAGCCTGGTAAAAAATATATCCGTATCCGCCAGACAACAGGCGGGATCAGCCGCGGACGTGACGCGTCGCACAACCAGGCTCAAAGAGATCAGCGATCAGACCGGCAAGGCGACCACAGCCACGGCTGCATCGATATCGAAATTGTCCGGGCTTGCCTCGCAGCTGCGGCAAACCGTAGCCGGATTCACCTTGCCAAATTCAGCATTGGAGGGCAGTGCGCTATCGACGGCGTCGAGCAACTCCCCTGCGGCCAAATTCCGGGCGCAGGAAGAAGCAGCGGGATAGGCTGCGCCCGTCGTCTTAGATTGAAATGAGCAGCCAATCAGGCAGTCAGGACAGGCCGGATATCGACAATCTCGTCGAGGCGGCGGCGAATGCACTCAACCTGGTCAGCAACGAGCTGATTGAGACGATTCACAACGCGCAACTCGCGCTCGAGGATTGCATTGAAGGCCGTGGCGGATCAGCGGGCCTGGTTCGCTGCGGGCAATTGCTGCACCAGGTAAGCGGCGCACTCAAACTCACTGAAACGTATGGCGCAGCTTTGCTTGCTGAAGAGATGGAGGCGGTTTGTACCTACCTGGCAACGCTGCGTCCCGGCAAAGGCCGTGAAGACGGGCTGGATGCGCTGGCGCGTGCGATGGTCCAGTTGCCGATCTACATCGAGCGCCTATTGGGTGGCGGCCGGGATATCGCGCTCGTACTCTTGCCAATGCTCAACGATTTGCGGGCCGCGCGTGGCCAGCCGTTGTTGTCAGAAGGGACGTTGCTGTTACTGAATCTGTCTCCGCAGCAAAAGCCGAAACGGGAACGACGGGATGCGGTGAGTGATGAGGACCCGGTAATCGTCGCAAGAAAAATGCGACCCAAATTTCAACTGGCGCTACTGGGCTGGATTCAGGGTGACGACAACAAGCGGCACCTGGAGACTTTGTCGGGCGTAGTCGGCGCATTGGAAGCGTCGGCCAATCGCGATGACATGTACCAGATCTGGTGGGTCGTCGGTGGCGTACTTGAGTCACTTCGCAATGGCGGTCTGGAAACGTCGGTTGCACTCAAGCGTCTGCTGGGGCAAACGGATCGGCAGATCAAACGGATGATCGACGAAGGTGCGTCGGCGTTCGACAATCACCCGATTACCGATTTACTGAACAACTTTCTTTATTACGTCGCTCGATCGAGTAACGCGGGCGAACGTATTAGCGAAATACGCGCGGCATTTAATCTCGACGAATTGTTGCCGGGCGATGAGCAGGTAGAACATGCAAGAGAGGCGTTGTCGGCACCCAGCGTGAAGCTCATGAAGACGGTGGCAGCGGCGATCAGGGAGGATCTCGGCCGGGTCAAAGACGTCCTGGATATTTTTGTCCGTACCGGCATGAGAAATTCGTCAGAATTAGTGCCGCAACTCGATTTGCTCAAAAAAATCAGCGATACGCTGGGTGTTCTGGGCCTTGGCGAGTTGCGCGGCAATATCGATTCGGAAATTGATCGGCTGAAGCAGGTCGTTGCCCAGGGTGGCCCGATTGAGGAACAAACCATTCTGGAAATCGCCTCAACGCTGTTAAGAGTCGAAGACCGTCTCGACCATCAACTGGTGCAGTTGATTGTGCCGCTGAACGCGGAACCCGAGTCGGACCAACCGGCTTTGCCGCCCGAGGAAAACGCAGACTACAAGAAAGTTGCGGAGGCGGTAATGCGAGAGAGCATTATCAATCTTGCGCGCATAAAGGAGACATTCAGTCAGGCAATGAGCTCGCAGGGGTCTTCGCAGGGGCTGGATGCAATCCCCGCGTTGATTCGTGGCATCAAAGCCGGCCTCCTGATGCTCGAAAAGACGCGCGCAATGGAAGTGGTAGACAGGGTCGGAAATCTGCTGATGTTAGCGCTCGCTGGCGGTGGACCGCGCAGGCTGACACAGAAAGAATCCGATCGGCTGGCCGATGCCGTGGTCAGCATTGAGTACTACATGGAAACGGTCAAGGCCGGCCGCAATGAACCCTGGTACATGCTGGATAACGCTGAGGCGTGTCTGGCGGTGTTACGTGGCCTTGAAACCCGACTTGCGGAGAAAGAGCAGGATGCGGCGGCTCCGACGCCGACGATAAAAGTCAAACGACCTGATTTCGACGCAATTGCGGCCGAAGAGATAGCAGCGATTGCACCGGCGAAAGAGCAGGTGACGATGGTAATGTCAGCGTTGACGGCTGTCGCCCCCAGCGGGGATCCTCTCGACCCAGAGCTTCTCGAATTGTTCATTGAAGAGGCCAGGGAAGAAATCGTTTCGATCGGCCGCAATCTGCCGCAATGGCTGGAGTCGCCGGACAATA
>QIHS01000081.1 GCA_003229095.1 Woeseia sp.
CAAAATGGCCGACAGCGCAAGATAGTGACTTAAACCGATCATGACGGATTCTCAGTATCCGGACGCTCGGATGCCATTTTGACGATGCGTACCCGATCTTCCGCGCGGACGGTGACCTGTGCCGCGATGTTCTGCTGCTTCAGCCCTGGCCGCTTGCGCATGGTCAGTGTTATAGCTGCCACGATTGAAAGTAATAGAATGACGGCGGCAATTTCGAAGGCGTAAACATGCTCTGTGTAGAGCACTGCACCCAGCGCTTCGGTATTGCTGTAGCCCTCCGGTGTTGCGACGAAACCGCCACCACTGCCATCCATGGAGCCGCGAATGAGGATGATCTGTATTAACTCGAACACCATCAATGCCGCAATGATTGCGCCCAGCGGCAAATAGCGTCTGTACACACCCCGTTCACGCTCGACATTGATATCAAGCATCATGACGACGAACAGGAACAGCACCATTACCGCACCGACGTAAACCAGCACCAGCACAATCGCCAGGAATTCAACTTCAATCAGCAACCACAAAACCGCGCTCTGGAAAAATGCCAGCACCAGGAACATCACAGCGTGAACCGGATTGCGTGAAAAAATAACGCCCAGCACCGCACCGATCAGCACGGTGGCAAAAAAGTAAAAGAGAATCGCGTGCATCAAACCCGGGCTACCTGTATTTCGCGTCGGCCGCTTTATCAGCGGAGATCATTGCATCGTATTTGTCGCCAATCGCCAGCAACTTGTCTTTGGTCAGAATATTCTCGCCGGCAGATTCCATGTGATATTCGTGGATACGGGTTTCAACAATGGCGTCAACCGGGCAGGCCTCTTCGCAGAAACCGCAATAGATGCACTTGAATAAATCAATGTCGTAACGTGTCGTTCGCCTGGTGCCGTCATCCCCGACTGCAGATTCGATCGTGATTGCCAGCGCCGGACACACCGCCTCGCAAAGCTTGCAGGCAATGCAACGTTCTTCTCCATTCGGATAGCGGCGCTGCGCATGCAGGCCCCTGAACCTGGGTGACTGGGGCGTCTTTTCTTCAGGGTAGAAAATCGTCACCTTGGGTTTGAAGAAATTGCGCAATGTCACCGCAAGACCCTGCCACAATTCCCAGAGCAGAAAGGTTTTCACATAACTGTGTAATTTATTCATATGCCTATCCCGCCACTACCGGCGACGCCAGGTCCGACCAGGGGCCCACTCGCATCCATACCATCACACCCTCGACAACGATCCAGACGATGGTCACCGGAATGAACACTTTCCAGCCCAGCCGCATAATCTGGTCGTATCGATATCGTGGAAAGGTTGCGCGCAGCCAGAAAAACACGAAGACAAAGAAACAGATCTTGATGATCAGCCATAGCAAGCTTGGCTCTCTGAGGAAATGATTTTCGGCAAGGAATGTCCAGCCCTCGAAGAACGAATTGTAACCACCGAGAAACAGAATTGAGGTCAGCGCCGCAATCAGCAGAATATTCGCGTACTCCGCCAGGAAAAACAGCACGAACGCGGCGCCGGAATATTCGACTTGATACCCGCCAACGATTTCTGACTCGCCCTCAGCGACATCGAAAGGCGCCCGGTTTGTTTCGGCAACTCCGGAAATAAAGTAGACAAAAAACAAAGGTAGCAACGGCCAGATAAACCAGCTGCTCATGCCGCCGGCTTGCGACTCCGTGATCACGCCCAGACTGAGACTGCCGCTTGCCATCAGGACACCGACCAGCGCGAAGCCCATCGCGATTTCGTAAGCCACAATTTGTGCCGCAGAACGCATTGCACCGAGAAACGCATATTTCGAATTCGATGCCCAACCCGCCAGTATCACGCCATAGACACCGACGGATGTCAGCGCCAGCACATAGAGCAGACCAGCATTGATGTCCGCAATGACAAAAGTGTCGGTAAGCGGAATGACCGCCCAGGTTGCCAGGGCGGGAATCAACGTCAACAACGGCGCAATGACGAACAGAAATCGATTCGACTTCTGCGGCACGACAATTTCTTTGATCAGCAGCTTGATCACATCTGCGAATGGCTGGCCCAACCCCAGCGGACCGACACGATTCGGACCAATCCGGCCCTGCATGTAGCCGATGACTTTGCGTTCGAAATAGGTCGTAAACGCCACTGACAAGATGACGGAGATCATAACGACGAGAATCCAGAATGTCGTCAGCACGAGATACTGCATGAGCGGTGGCAACCAGCCCCAGACTGCCATCCAGATATTCAGGATAAAATCCGGAATCAACGCTTTCACGGGGTTTCACCCACCTGGCGTTTCGCTTCCGGCGTCAGTTGCAACGCAGCTGCACGCCGGACGACAGGATCTACCTGGTAAATCGGTATATCGGACTGCTCTGCCGGCGCATCGGCACCGTTAACCCGCGCAAGTGCTTTTTTGCCTGCGTACTGATTGCTCGGTACGATGTCACCGAGTTTTGCCGCAAGTTCATCACGGATTCCTTCACTGTTGTCGTAGTCGAAATCCTCCGCATCGAGCAAATTACCCAGGACACGCAACACTTTCCATCCTGGCCTGGCTTCTCCCATCGGGTTCGCGATACCGGCAAAACTCTGCCAGCGCGCTTCACAATTCACGAAAGTGCCGGCAGTTTCTGCAAACGTGCCGATCGGCAGCAAGAGATCACTGGATTGCTCGAGCGACTCGCTGGCAAAAGCGGTGAATGCAGCGACGAACTTTTGTGTCTCAAGTTTACGCGTTGCGTCCTCACTGCAGGTCAGGTCCGCATGCGGTTCAATGCCAAACAGCATCAGGACATCCAGCGGGTTATTCAGCATTGCTGCTGCATTGAATCCCGTCGATGCCCTTGCCGCACCATTTCTTTGGCGATGCGGCAATACACCGGCGAGGTGACCACCGACTGAATTGGCACTTTCCGACAAAGTGCCGAACCTTGCTCCCGTCAATTCACTGATCGCCGCAACAAGCGCGCGAACAGCGGAGAATGCTTTGTGTCGAGAAGCAACGAGACCTGTAAGGACTAATGCATCATCTGCACTTGCGAGTGATTCTGCGATCGCACGCTGCTCACTGGTCGGCTTGATGTCTTCACAGAGTTTCCCTACTGATACCGGCAACTTCTCTTTACCGGCCGCTGATAACGCAATTCCGGCAAGTTGTTCTACCAGTCCAGCGCCGTGAATATGGTTTTCTATGGCGAAAAAGTATTCGTATTGCGCCTGGTTGACGATATTGATTTTTGCGCCTGCGAGGCTGGCCTTACGCACTCGATGCGCAACAATCGGTGCTTCCATTCGCAGGTTTGCGCCCGCGACAAGAATGGCACCCGCTTTCTCGATGTCAGCAATGTTACAACCCAGCCACGGCATGATCGGGTCGTTTTGCTGATCCGAAAAATCACGCTGGCGAATTCTGTGGTCGATGTTCGACGTGCCGATATGTTCGGCCAGTCGCGACAGCAAATGAAATTCTTCTATTGTTGAACCTGGCGCGGCAAGAATGCCAACACTGTCTGCTGTCACAGCAGTAATTTCTGCAACAAGTCTTTGCAGTGCGACATCCCAGCTGATCTCCTCCCACACGCCGCCGGATTTTAGCCTCGGCGCGAGCAAACGGTCACTGCCGTAGATCCCTTCAAAGCCAAATCGATCGCGGTCAGACAACCATGTTTCGTTGATCGCCTCGTTCTCGCGTGGCACGACGCGCTTGATGGTTCCTCGCAGAACATGTGCGCTCATATTCGACCCGACGCAGTCGTGCGGCGAAATCATCGCTCGCTGCATCATCTCCCACGCCCGTGCGCTGTAGCGATAGGGCTTGTTATTCAGCGCGCCGACCGGGCAGAGATCGATAATGTTGGCGGACAATTCGTGATCGATGCTCTGCTCGACGTAGGTGCCGATTTTCATATACTCGCCACGTTCGGTCGTGCCGAGCTGCTGCAATCCCGTCACCTCTTCGCCGAAGCGCACACAGCGAGTGCAATGAATGCAGCGCGTCATGTCAGTTGAGACCAGGGGACCAATGTCCTTATCTTTGACAACACGCTTGCGCTCGCTGTAGCGGGAAATATCCCGGCCAAAGCCAAGCGCCTGGTCCTGCAATTCGCACTCTCCGCCCTGATCGCAAATCGGACAATCGAGCGGATGATTGATGAGCAGAAATTCC
>QIHS01000108.1 GCA_003229095.1 Woeseia sp.
TCTGCTATTTCATCCAGTGCCGTGGTCAGGTAGCCATCGTCATTGATCGAATCGACCAATGCTTCGCCAATCAGCGCTTCACGCGGCGTGAAATCTTCGAGCTCAAGCTGCCATTGCAGGTGTTCACGCAGAGATTGCCCGCGCTGGTCCGGGAAATCGTTGGCTGGCCTGCCTTCACCATTCCAGCCTCCGTCCTGGATTTGTCCGATTGAATTGGATTGCCAGCTGTCTTCGGCACGGATGGTCTCGATTTCGGCAGTCGTGTCCGCGGAAGTTTCGGGGACGTCAGGCAAGTCCTCCATTTCCAGCATGACGTTTTCTTCAAGGGCTTCCTGAATTTGCGCGCTGAGATCAAGGACCGGGAGCTGCAGCAGTCGAATGGCCTGTTGCAGCTGCGGCGTCATCGTCAGCGATTGGCCGAGCTTTAGTTGAAGCGTCGGCTTCATTAGCCGACCTGAACAGGGTGTGAGGTCACGGTGCGTGTCCTTTCAAAGCGAATACTGGTTGCCCTATTCTGACTCAGAGTTTGAACTCCTGTCCGAGATATACTTCCCGAACGTGCTGATTTTCCAGAATATCATCGGGCGACCCCGAAGCAATCAAACTTCCGTCACTCAGTATATAGGCTCGCGAGCAGATTCCGAGCGTTTCCCGGACATTATGGTCAGTGATCAGGACACCAATTTCCCGGTCGGACAAATGTCGGATGATGCGCTGGATGTCGAGCACAGAAATCGGATCAACACCGGCGAACGGCTCGTCCAGCAGCACAAAGCGCGGGTTGGCAGCGAGTGCGCGGGCGATTTCCACTCGGCGTCGCTCACCGCCGGAAAGGCTGATGCCGAGGCTGCCGCGCACATGTCCAACGTGTAGTTCATCAAGCAGGTTGTCGAGCTCTTGTTCGCGTCCTGCGCGATCAAGCTCTTCGCGAATTTCAAGCACGGCGAGGATATTCTGTTCAACGGTCAGCTTGCGAAAAATCGAGGCTTCCTGCGGCAGATAACCCAATCCAAGGCCGGCCCGGCGATGCATGGGCAACGCGGTGAGATCCTGACCATCGAGCAATATGCGGCCACGATCTGAGGCAATCAAGCCGACGATCATATAAAAAGCTGTCGTTTTTCCTGCGCCATTCGGACCGAGCAGTCCGACAACCTCGCCGCTCTTGATCTCCAGTGAGATACCTTTGACAACTTCTCGAAACTTGTAGCTAAGAATGCTCACTCGTCAGGCGCTCCGGCATCTGGCGCGCTGTTGTCCCCATCCGCAGCGGGTTGCTCATTGTTGCGGTCGGGGTCGTTTGGTGTATAGGTGATCCTGACTTTGGGATTGCCTTCGCCGCCTGAGGACGCCTGAATGCGTTGTTCGCGGATGTTATAGACCAGATAGTTGCTGGAAATCTGGTTGCCGCCCTCAGTAATGGTTGCCGCTTCGGAAAACTCGATGATGCCAGCTGAAACATCATATTGCAGGCGGCCGGCCTCGGCGTAGACGTCGCGATCAGTGAGGGGACGTTTCAACCGAAAAATCGCCGGGGACCCAACGATAGTTGCCGTGCTGAGTTCGTATTCCGAAAATGTCATTTCGGCCGAATCGCTTTCGATCTGGCCGCCGTCCACATGAATGACCACGCCGCCGGACAGGTGCCATATGCTGTCCTGAAAATCCATTTTGGTGGCGCGTCCTTCGTCGGCTGCGATGCTAAGCGCTCCTTGTGACAATTGCAGGCCGCGAAAAATCACCATCGAGTTCTTGCCATCGTAGTCCGTGAAATCCGCATCCAGTTGCATGGGCAGTCGCAAGTCGTCGTTCTGTGCAGAGACCAGTTGACACAGCAGCAATGCCGCAACCACCATAGAAAACTTTTTCATCGCGCTCGGGCAAATTAGATTCATGCAAGAATTCCCGCAGTTAGCCTGTTCATCAGGGAACGAATTTTCCGCTGACATTCGATTTGAGGTGAAGCCGACTTTCCTGCAGCAATGCTAGCATGCCGGTTGCAGTGAGACTGCGCGAACCGATTCGTATTTGCACTTTGCCGTCGGTTTCGGCGCGGAAGAGAATGGGATCGATATCGAGCCTGGCTGCGCGAATTTCTGTGACCTGACCGGAGAACCCTTCTTCGCTGACTGCAACTACGTGGCCACTCAGGCGAATCAGGTCATGCTGGTTGCTGATCGTGGCAAGATCAGCGCTGATTGTCCATGGAACATTGGCGTTGGGCGAATAGCGGATGCGCACATTTTGCAGTTCTATTTCGTTGTTTTCCTGTTGCACCGCGAGATCCGCTTCAATCTCATAAAGCAGCGTGCCGTCTTCATCCGGACCCAGAATGCGTGCCGATCTCAGGTAGAAACCGGCAAACTCTGACTCTGTTACGACAATCGCAGTGTCCGCTGTACGGTAGCTGCCAGCCAGGTACCAACTGCCGACTGCGGCAGCCAGCAAAGCAACTGTTGCCACTATGCTGCGGGCATTCACTGCCTACCGAGCCTGGTCGTTCACAGACGCCAATATTAAATCGCACACTTCTCGAACGGCACCCGCACCACCGGACGCGGTTGTGGTCAAGTCACATTCGGTTTTGACTGCAGGCACGGCGTTCGCGACGGCCACAGCGAAACCGGCATGCCGCAGCAACGGCAGATCCGGAACGTCATCACCGACGAAGGCGGTGCGGTCCAGCTCGATATCCAGCTCAGCGATTATCCTGTCAAATGCGGCAATCTTGTCGCTGCAGCCTTGCACAACATGGCGCACGTCGAGTTCTGCCATGCGCTTATCTACCGCCATTGATTGCCGGCCACTAATCACCGCGACAGCAATACCGGATTCGAGTAAGCGGCGGATGCCATAGCCGTCCTGGACGCAAAATGCTTTGGACTCTATGCCGTCGTTTGAAAGGTAAATGCGACCGTCGGTAAAGACGCCGTCAATATCAAACGCAACAAATTTGAGATTTGCCGGGCAGGGCCTGACATTCGCCATATTCACATGACTCCTGCACGAAACAAATCGTGAACATTCAGTGCGCCAACCAGGTGATTTTCGTCGTCAGCAACCAGTAGCGCAGTGATTTTATTTTCATCAAGAATACGTACCGCTTCGGCAGCCAGCACATCGGGTCTGATGGTTACGGAGTCTGCGTGCATCACTGATTGCATGGTGCTTTTGCGAACGTCAATTTCGCTGTCGAGCGTTCGCCGAAGGTCGCCATCAGTGAAAATACCGAGGATCCGATTGTCGTCATCGACGATCGCGGTGACGCCGAGTCCTTTCTGTGTCATCTCGATGAGACCTTCGCTGACACTGACCGTGGCGCGAACGGAAGGAATTGCATCACCGCTGTGCATCACATCGGAAACGCGCATAAGGAGTTTTTTGCCAAGGCTGCCGCTGGGGTGGGAGCGTGCAAAGTCCTCTGCTGTAAAGCCGCGATATTCGAGCAGTGCCACGCCAAGTGCGTCACCCATGGCAAGCATCGCTGTTGTGCTGGCGGTGGGTGTCAGATTTAATGGGCAGGCTTCTTCGCTGACGTGGACATTGATGTGCACGTCAGCCGCCTTCGCCAGTGTCGAGCGTGGATTTCCCGTTATGGCGATCAGCTTGACGCCGAGGCGCTTGACCAGCGGCAGGATCGTGACAATTTCACCGGTTTCACCGGAATACGAGATGGCCAGCAGTGAATCCTGGGCGGTGATCATGCCGAGATCACCATGGCCGGCCTCTGCGGGGTGCATGAAAAATGATGGTGTTCCGGTACTCGCAAATGTTGCAGCAATCTTGCCGGCGATATGTCCTGATTTGCCCATGCCGGTGACGACAATGCGGCCCTCTGTGTTCAGGAATACTTCGCAGGCAAGCGAAAATGAACTATCGAGCCTGGCCGCCAGCTCTTTCACGGCGCGAGATTCGATGTCCAGCACCCTGGCCGCAATGGCGACGAGGTCTTTGGGGGCAGATTCGCTCAAATCCAGCTCTCCAGGCGAGTCTTCGCGCTAGTCTCCGATGGTAACGTTTTGCAGGACAACATAAGTGACATAGACGAGATAAGCGACCAACAATGCAAAGCCCTCGTAACGCGAAATGATTCCTGTACCGTCATATTCGTAAGCCATCGCAAACAATACCAGCGTAAATGCAACCATAACAAAGATGTGCAGCGACAGTACGGTTGGCGGCATTGCCGCCGGATGGATAGTTGCTGCGATACCGATCACTGCCAGAAGATTAAAAATATTCGAGCCAATGATATTGCCGATAGCAATTCCGAATTCGCCTTTCATCGCACTGACCATCGAAATTGCAAGTTCGGGCAAACTGGTTGCAACAGCGACCAGCGTAATGCCAATGACGATTTCAGATACGCCGACGGTTCGCGCGATCTCAATGGCGCCGTCTACCATGAGTTGTGCACCAAACAACAACGCGCCCAGGCCGAAGATCAGCCAGATGATCGCGGACTTCATTTTGATACCGACGGGAATCTCTGCTTCGAAGTCTGATTGCAACGGGTCAGTAGCCGATGAGCGAATGCCGAGTCGCACCAGCCAGACGATGACAATCACAAGCCCGGTCAGAAGAACAAGGCCATCAGCACGACTCAGGAAGGAATCGAGAAACAACGCGACCGTTAACAGCGAAACGGCGAGCAATGCCGGCATCTCGCGGCGCAGCGTTGCAGACTTGAACTCGATAGGTCTAAAAAGTGCAACGGTTCCCAGCACCAGGCCGATATTGGCGATATTCGAACCAATAGCGTTGCCGACGGCCAGGTTTGGCTCGCCGCGTAGTGAGGCGACGATTGAAACAAGGATTTCCGGGGCGGAAGTTGCCAGTGATACGATTGTCAGCCCAATCAATAACGGGGCGACGCCAAGGTTGCGGGCCGCAGCGGCCGCACCATGCACAAATCGGTCTGCTCCCACGATCAGGAGTATCAGGCCGACAATAACTTCTGCGATATTGCCAAGCATAGAGTCAGGTCAGGTGAATAAAGAAACCCCCTCTTTGAGCCGGAAATGCAGGTCCGGATACTCGAGTCGGGATGCTAATAATACACAATGGTTAACGGCTGTGATTTTGTTAGACTTCGCGCCATTTTGTACGAAATGGCAGACCTTTTAAACATGCAACCCGAAGAAATCAAGCGTTTGATTGAAAATGGCCTTGCAGAAGCGCAAGTGAGTGTATTCAGCGAGGACAATACACATTATTCGGCTCTGGTGGTCACAGAGGCATTTGCGG
>QIHS01000199.1 GCA_003229095.1 Woeseia sp.
AATGAAAAACAAATCTGGAATCAGTTCACAAGCTATGGTTGGCATAAACCACATCCAGTAAGGGGTTTCTTGATTGATTCAGCCGCATCAGCCAATGCCCTAGCGACAGGCTTCCCAACATGGAATGGAGTGATAGGCTTAGAAGCAGAAAATTCTAATTCTATAGAGAATATATTTGAGTATTCATCTGCCAATGGTTACAAGACTGGAATTGTTACCGATTCTTATATTTGGGATGCGACCCCCGCAGCTTTTATAGCCCATAGTAAGAGCCGTCAAAATGCCAAAGAGATTTTAGAACAATTGTCAGACTCTCAATTAGATCTACTATTTGGTGAGCTTGAAGATTTAGGTGAAGGTGATGTTCCTGATGAAAAAACGACTCTTGAGCTCTTGCAAAAAAGATTTACTTTCTTAGATGAAAGCCTAAACTTTCAAGGCATTCCCAATGACCAAGCAATTGCGGCTATATTTGATGAAGATCAAATTTATGATTTGCGATCAAGCCCAAATTTAACCGGCATGGTCAGTGCAGCGCTGAATTGGTTGGCAGCGAGCCAACATCCATTTGTGTTGCTTATAGAAAGCGAAGAAGTTGACTCTGCATCTCATGAACATGATGATTCCAGATTGAAAAATGGACTCTTATCCATTGAGTCTTCATTAAATAAAGTGATTGAATTTGCCAAGCTTAATAAAGACACGCTAGTGATATTTACTTCCGATCATGGAACTGGAGGACTGGTATTAGGAAGCAGTGTAAACAATATGCAAATTAGGTCACTGTGGTCAACTCCGGGCCATACAGGGAGTGTTGTTCCATTAATGTCTTTTGGTCCTGGCTCTCAATATTTTTCAGGTATTTTTGATACAGAAGAGGTTGGTGCTTTGTTAAAAGCTTTAGTAAAAACTGAAAATAAATAGTGCAGATTGGGTAATCACCCCATTTTTAACTGACTAGGATTCAATCGGTCACTGCAACAGTCCTAAGCTCACTTATTTGGGTAGTTCAGCGCCTTGTTGTCAACCGCGAGTGACGCCTCGTGAATAGCCTCAGCCAGACTCGGGTGCGCGTGAATCGTTCGCTGAATGTCCTCAGTACTCGCCTGAAATTCCATCGCGAGTACAACTTCCGAAATCAGTTCACCCGCCATGGGGCCAACGATGTGCGCGCCGAGAATTTCGTCATCGTCTTTCGCAGATATAATTTTTACCATGCCATCCGCTTGTTCCATGGCTTTCGCCCGACCGCTGGCCGCAAACGGGAATGTGCCGGTCTTGTATTCCCGACCGCTTGCTGCAACTTCCGCTTCGGTTTTTCCAACCCAGGCAATTTCTGGTGCCGTATAAATAACAGAAGGAATGACGTCGTAGTTGACCTCTGCGATTTGGCCTCCTATCAGGTCCGCCACCATGACACCCTCTTCCGAACCTTTGTGTGCCAGCATCGGGCCACGCACACAGTCACCCACTGCGTAGACACCTTTGACGTTCGTTTTACATTCATCGTCAACGACTATGAAACCACGCTCATCCGTTTGAACGCCGCATCCGTCCTCGAGCAGGCCATCGGTGAACGGTCGGCGCCCTACCGCAACGACCAGCTTGTCGACTTCGAGCTGCTGCGCACCATTTTTGTCTTTGTAGTCCACCTGCACTTTGCCGTCGCTGGCCTTCGCGCCGGTAACCGCAGCGCCCAGCCGAATATCGAGCCCCTGCTTTTTGAATTGCCGTTGTGCATCTTTCGCTATGTCACGATCAGCCATGAAAAGAAAGTCTTCCATTGCTTCAAGAATCACAACATCAGAACCAAGGCGGCCCCAGACACTGCCAAGCTCAAGACCGATAACGCCCGCGCCGACAATACCTAATTTTGCCGGCGCTTCCGTAAACTCGAGCGCGTCCCAGGAATCAACGATACCGTCTCCGTCAAACGGTGCAATCTTGAGCTCAACCGGCGTCGATCCACTTGCCAGGATGACATTGCCAGCGTCGATCACTTCGACTTGCCCGTCGCCTGGCGTGAATTCTACTTTGCCGTCACCCAGAAATTTTCCATGCCCGACGAGCCCTTCCACTTTTGCCGCCTTGAGCAGGCCGGCGATGCCACCCGAACGATTGATGCTTTGCGTTTTTGCATTTTGGCAATGTCGACACTGACGTTTGAGACTGATATACCATGCTTGCTAAATTCATGATTCGCACGATGGAATAGTTCGGACGATTCAAGCAGCGCTTTCGATGGAATACATCCGGCATTAAGGCAGGTGCCACCAAAGGCATTTTTGCCGTCCCGGTTTTTCCACTCGTCGATACAGGCGACGCTCAGGCCAAGTTGCGTAGCCCGAATTGCCGCGATATATCCTGCGGGCCCGGCACCAATGACGACAACATCAAAAGATTTACTCATTTGCACACCCGCATATTTATACCTGCAACAAAAGCCTGCCAGGGTCTTCCAGGGAATTCTTGATATTGACCAGAAATTGCACCGCTTCTTTGCCGTCGATAATGCGGTGATCGTAGGTCAACGCCAGATACATCATTGGCCGAATGACGATTTCGCCATCGACAACGACTGCTCTTTCCTGGATCGAGTGCATGCCAAGAATGGCGCTTTGTGGCGGGTTCAGAATCGGTGTTGATAACATCGAACCGAACACACCGCCATTGGTAATGGTGAACGTACCGCCGGTCAGGTCTTCCATACTCATGGAACCGTCCCGAGCCTTGGCCGAGTACTTGTTAATGTCGGATTCGATCCCGGCAAAACTTGCATGATCGACATTTCGCAACACCGGCACCATCAGGCCACGCTCAGACGAGACAGCGATGCCGATATCGACATAGTCGTGATAAATAACGTCATTGCCTTCAATCGAAGCATTGACAGCCGGATACTTTTTCAACGCTTCTACCGCTGCCCTGGCGAAGAACGACATGAAACCGAGCCGCACACCGTGTTCTTTTTCAAAGGCTTCCTTGTGCCGCTTACGCAAGGAAATAACCTTCGTCAGGTCGACCTCGTTAAACGTTGTCAGCATTGCTGCGGTGTGTTGCGCCTCTACCATCCGTTCGGCAATTCGCGATCGTAATCTCGTCATTGCGACGCGTTGTTCTGTTCTTGATGGCCCCGATGTCGTCGCGGTGACTTCAAGATCAGCTGCGGGGTCTCCGGGTGTGACGTCCTCGTCACGATGACTCTTGAGATACGCCATGACATCTGACTTTGTTATGCGGCCCTCTTTACCCGATCCGCTCACAATGGTTGCATCCAGATCATGCTCGTCTAACAAGCGGCGTACTGCCGGGCTCAGCTTTGCCGGTGAAGTTTGCTGCTCGACTTCAACTTCGGGCGCAGACGACGATTTCTCTACGCTGGATTCAGGTGCAGCTACTTCGCCTTCTTCAATGATCGCCAGCACCTGTCCGGCAGTGACCGTAGCGCCGTCTTCTATCAGGATCTTTTGCATTATTCCGGATGCCGGTGCCGGAACCTCCAACACGATTTTATCCGTTTCGAGGTCAACCAGGTTCTCGTCACGCATGACCGCCTCGCCCGGTTTCTTGTGCCATGCAATCAAGGTCGCATCCGTCACGGACTCGGGCAGTGGAGGAACTTTTATTTCGAGTGTCATTTGTTATTCCATCTTATGCAGGTTGCCGGGCGGACTTGCTGGCTTTGACCTGGATGTCCAGCGCGGCTTCAACCAGCGCCTGTTGTTGTTGTACGTGCAGCTTGAAAACACCGGATGCGGGCGCTGCAGCGCTGGGTCGACCAGCATAATAGAGATTCTGCTTGCTGCTAAGCGCCTCTTGCAATCGGTGCCTGATCTGGTACCACGCGCCCTGATTTTGCGGCTCTTCCTGACACCATACAATATCGACCGCATTCGGATACTTCACAAGTATTTCAGCGTACTGGTCGATGGGGAAAGGATAGAGTTGCTCAATGCGAACCAGCGCGACGTTCGCCATGTCATTTACCTGCCGCGCCTCTGCAAGGTCGTAATAGACCTTGCCACTGCAGAACACGACTCGCTGGATACTGGCGGGCTTCAAATCAGCGCTGTCAGGCACGATCAGCTCGAAACGCCCGGTTGACAGGTCACTGAGCGGCGACACCGACAACTTGTGCCGAAGCAGACTTTTCGGTGTAAGAACAACCAGCGGCTTGCGGTAGTCGCGCATCATCTGACGCCTGATCAGGTGGAACATCTGCGCCGGCGTCGAAGGTACGCAAACCTGGATATTTTGTTCCGCACACAATTGCAGAAATCTCTCCAGCCGTGCCGAGGAATGCTCTGGTCCCTGCCCTTCGTAACCATGCGGCAAGAACAGCGTCAATGCACAAAGTCTGCCCCACTTCGCCTCGCCAGAACTGATGAATTGATCGATGACGACCTGGGCACCATTGGCAAAATCGCCAAACTGCCCTTCCCACACCACCAGTGTGTTCGGTTCGGTCGTGGCGTAGCCGTATTCGAATGCCATGACCGCTTCTTCAGAGAGCAACGAATCGATTACCCTGAAAGCATTCTGTTTTTTCGAAATCTGTTGAAGTGGAATGAATTCCTGCCGATTGGCCTGGTTGTGCAGTACTGCATGACGATGGAAAAAAGTCCCGCGCCCACTATCTTGCCCGGTCACGCGACATTCAAAGCCAGCATCAATCAGGCCCGCATAGGCCATCGTTTCGGCAAAACCCCAATCCATATCGATTTCGCCCACCGCCATGCGTCGCCTGTCGTCCACTATGCGCTGCACACGTCCGTGGAGCACGAATCCGCCCGGCAATTTAGTGATGATTTTCGACAGTTCCGCAACCTTGGCCGGACTGAGCGTGGTGTCCGCGTCACTTTCCCAGGTCGCGTCCAGGTAGGGGCTCCAGTCAACCGTAAACTCATTGCCGATCATGCCAAGCGCAGATTCCGGTACTGGCTCACCACGATCGAGACGGTCACGGTAGGCTTCCTGGAAGGTGGTCACGTCAGCGTCGCTTACGACCCCTGCCCGTGTCAGCCGCGCCGCATATAACGCGAGTGTCGTCTTGTGTTTTTTAATGCAGGAATACATGACCGGTTGCGTAGCGCTTGGCTCGTCTGCCTCGTTGTGGCCATGGCGGCGATAACAAACAAGATCGATCACTACGTCTTTCTTGAATTTTTGCCGGTACGCCAGCGCCAGCCTCGTGACCAGAATAGCGGCCTCCGGGTCGTCGCCATTAACATGAAAAATTGGCGCCTCGATCATCTTTGCCACATCGCTGCAATATGCAGTCGAACGGGCATCCGATGGCCGGCTGGTGGTAAATCCGATTTGATTGTTTACTACCAGATGGATCGTTCCGCCGGTGCGAAAACCATTGGTCTGCGACATTTGAAATGTCTCAGTCACGACACCCTGTGCGCTGAACGCGGCATCGCCATGTATAAGAACCGGCAGAACTTCCTGGCGTTCGTGGTCGCCACGGCGTTGCTGCCGCGCTCGCACGGACCCTTCGACGACCGGATTCACGATCTCGAGGTGCGAGGGATTGAAGGCCAGCGCAATGTGCACGTTGCCACCCGGCGTCTTCATATCAGCAGAGAAGCCCTTGTGGTACTTGACGTCTCCGGAGCCCTTCATGTCTTCCGGGTCAACGTTGCCCTCGAATTCGTCAAACAGTTCTTCAGGTGACTTGCCCAGGACATTAACCAGCACATTAATGCGACCACGATGCGCCATGCCGATCACCAGCTCACGAATTCCGGACTTTCCGCCTTGCTGGATCAGGTCATCGAGCATGGGGATCAGGCTCTCACCGCCTTCCAACGAAAACCGTTTCTGTCCGACGAAACGTGTGTGCAAATACCGCTCGATACCCTCGGCGGCGGTGAGTTGTTCCAACAGCCAACGACGCTCATCCGCGCCAGGCCCGCTCGACACCATGCCTTGCTCGAAGCGTTTCTTTAGCCACAAACGCTCACGTGCCCGAGAAACATGCGCAAATTCCGCGCCAACCTTGCCGCAATAGACCTTCTTGAGAATAGCGATGATGTCGCGCAATTTCATGCGCTGGTCCCCGCTGCCCGCAAGCCCGCCGGCGACAAACTCAGTATCCATGTCTGCGTCGCCCAACCCCAGATAGTCGAGCTTCAGCACGCCGGGAACGTGTCGTTCCATGAGCCCCAGGGGATCCAGGTCAGCGATCTGGTGGCCTCGCAGGTAGTAAACCTGAATCATCCGCGACACAGCGGCCTGCTTCTCGGGGCCCTTGAGCGTTGCCGTGGCGCCGTTCTGGCGCTGGGCTCGCGCTGAGCTAATCAGTTTTTCGCGTATTGGCGCGTGCAGAATTTCCGTCTGATCTGCGCCCAGCGACTGAAAATAGCGTCGCCAACCTTCGCTTACCGAGTCGGGGTCGCCTTTGTATTGCTCATACATGGCCTCTACCGCGGTCGCATCGGTCGCATTGCCACCGTACAGAGGAGATGAGGCGTATCGTTCTTTTAGAGAATTGCTCATTGCTTCGCCATGAAAACCCGCGCAAATTGGGCTCTTAAGACCGCGCCGGAAAATAGGGCGCTAGTTTAGCTTATGGCTTGTGCGGAGGGAATGCGCTTGTCCGCCCGGCAAGTAGATCTACAGCTGACGAATTAATGTGACGAATTCATAGCACACCAATATGGCGTAGATACTGAAGAAGACAGTCAAAACCAACCCTGTTCGGAAGAGATTCATGAAGCGCGCCTTCGACAGGAATACCAGTGCCAGAATGCCAAAACCCGTCAGCACCATCTTGCTCACTGCAAAAGTCGTCGCGCTCTTGCCAATAACGGCGGCCATAATCGGGTTTATCTCGATTGCCCCACGATCGAGAAGCTGCATCGTGAAAAACGCATCGAGGCAACTCATAATCATGATGCCGACTGCCAGGAAAAATAACCACGGATGATGCCAATCGGTAAAGACCGGCTCGTCTTCTGCACTCCGCCTGGTCACGCGCCTGCGCGAACGCAGAAAGCCAAACAGGACTGTTCGCCAAGTGACTTTCCGGCGATCGACCTCCAACCTGGTCGTCTCGGTTGTTCGTGGCTCTTCTATGCTGCTCAATTCTCGTCCCTGATTACTGTAAATTCCCGCCAGACAGTAGACTATTGCGCTGCCAAATTGTGTGATGCGTTCAGGATCGTTGCAATTCCTCGCAATTTCTGGCAATTCCTGCACTCAAGCATAGCGTGTTGTTGCCATTCGATTCGTCTAGGTTTCCGACACCTGCTGGTATCGTTTTGCACCTTGATTAGTAGTGGATCTCACCGATTGCAACGCTGTGTGAAACCCGCATAATTCCTTCATTGCAGGTTGAGCAAGCTCACGTCCATGAAGGGATTTACTGCCGCAATGGCGAATGGTGAAGCGATTCACTATATCGATCGAAAGAGATGGCTTTGGTCCATGTCTGTTCTTTTTCCACTCCAGCCTTTCCTGGGCATCTCGCTGCATGCCTCAACCGGGATCGAAGCCTGGCTGTTGCTGCCATTGTTCCTGGGTTACATCGTCGGTCCGCTGGCAGACTGGGTTTTCGGCGAAGATACCAACAACCCACCTGCGGAAGTCGTCATGGCACTGGATCGTGACCGCTATTACCGCGTGCTGACGTATCTCGTGGTGCCATTGCACTTTATCTCGCTGATCGGAGCGGCCTGGTGGGCCGGTACGCAGGCGCTTAGCTGGTGGGCATTTCTGGGCCTCGCTGTCGTTGCCGGCATTACCAGCGGGCTGGGTATCAACACCGGCCATGAACTTGGCCACAAAAAGTCAAAACTTGAGCGTACGCTTGCAAAAATAGTGCTCGCTGTGCCCTTTTACGGTCATTTCTGGATTGAACATAATCGCGGCCATCACCGTGACGTATCGACACCGGAGGATCCCGCCAGCGCACGCATGGGAGAGAGCATCTATCGATTTGCGTGCCGCGAGATACCAGGCGCGTTCAAGCGCGCCTGGGAAATCGAAAATGGGAAATCGAAAAGAGCCGGCTGCAACGACACGAAGATTCACCGTGGAGTATCAAGAACCAGATCTTGCAATCCATGCTGCTATCCGTCGTTCTCCAACTCGGCTTGCTGATCGCTTTCGGTTGGAAAATGATTCCCTTTCTCCTTG
>QIHS01000040.1 GCA_003229095.1 Woeseia sp.
GCTGACTTTCACCTGCGCGTAGTTGTCGAAGACATGGATGCCTACAATGCCTTTCTGGATAACTTCATCTTTCGATTGCCCGGTGTTTCGCAGGTCCGCTCGGACATTGTGCTGAAAGAAATCAAGGCGGATACTGCGCTTCCTTTCAAGACATAGGGGTATTGTTCGGGGAATTAAACTTTGAATGAGGACATCCACTATTTTTTTGAAGTCGTTGTTTTTATTGATTTTTCTAAAAAAAACTTAATCGGTCAACTAAGTGGATGTCCTGATTTTGTCCATTGGGATTTCCTCGCAAGAAAAGTGGATGTCCTGAAAATACCCAAGAAAAGTGGATGTCCTGAAAATACCTCTGAAAATACCTTCTCTATAATTGACTGGCAAAAGAAGTGGATGCCCTGAATTTGCCCTGAGTTGGCCTCCCGGAACTGAGCCGGTGAAATAAGTGGATGTCCTGATTTCGCTTCCTGATTTCGCTCTGAATTCGTGGCTCGAACTACCTTTTGAAGCGATAAGCCAAGAGAAGGCCAAACAGACCCAAGATTCCAAAAGTGCCGCCGCCGCCACCCGTTGCTGGTGGAACCGTGCCGCCACCGCCGGGATTCGCAGTAGTCGGCGTTGGGTTTAAGCCGGCCGCACCCGCACTGTCCACAGTGGAGTCAGATATGATAACGGCGGTAACGATGATGTAATTTGTATCATCCAACGGATTATTGGTCGTGTCACCTCTTAGCGGTGTTTCACTTAGGGCGCCGCCGAGATCGAAGGTTTGCAACGCTGCAATCGCATCGACTACATCCATGCCGTTGCCCACTACCTCGCCGAAGGCCGTGAAGCCGCCGTTTTGGGTGTCCAGATTGGCGGTATTGTCCGCCAGGTTGAAAAACCACTGGTTCGTCGCGCTATTGGGGTTTCCGGCCTGTTTTGCCATTGCGATCGTGCCGCGTACGTTGGCAAATTCTGGCTCGTTGACCACCGCAGCGTTGGCGGCAATCATGTCAATCTGGCCGGTGAGCGTATTAAAACTGAATCCACCCCCCTGCACGATAAAATTGGCGATAGAACGATGCAGGATCGATCCGTTGTAACTTCCGTTGTTAATGTAGTCCAGAAAGTTCGCGACCGTTTCCGGCGTGGCATTGTCATAAAGGTTGACTTCAAAATCTCCCATTACCGTTTGAAACTCAACAATCGTCGCGTCTGCAATTCGGGGTAACACAAAGATACTGGACATCGCTGCAGCCAGCACCAAGCTGCGTCGCGTTCGTCGATTCATAGTGGGTTCTCGCTGATTATGTTGGGATACGAAGCCCGCTTGCGGGGAGTCCGCGGATTGTACAGAGGTAGACAGTAAACGCGTGCGTTCGTTCGTTCGATTTGCCAGCCAGAAAAGTCGCTTTCATACCCGTGATAGATCAGGCCTGCTTTGGTTTCGAGCGCGAGCAATGGAGAATTTCGGACATATCAACTAAATCAGTACGTCGTTCGTATTGTAGTGCCGTGGCCAGTGTGCAAACATCTGTAGGCATTCAATTTGAGGAGCGCTCCCATGATTCGTCTCATCGGTTTCGTTGTCGTCGCTACAATACTCGCAGTCTCGCCAATCGATGCAGAAGACGAACGTGAGGTTTTCGAATACGAAATTGACGCAGGTATCGATAGCGTCTGGAGCGCATTTACAACCACGAAGGGGATCCAGTCCTGGGTGGCGCCACTCGCCGAAATCGACTTCAGGGTTGGAGGCAAATGGCGTGCCAACTACAATGCAGCAGGTGAGCTCGGAGATCCGACCACGATTGAAAATACGATCCTGAGTTTTGATCCCAAGCGCATGATCTCACTTAAGACCACCACATTCCCTGAGGGGTTTCCGTTCGAAGAAGCGGCCCGGGACGCGTGGTCCGTATTCTATTTTTCTCCGATATCGCCAGGCAAAACCAAAATTACCGTCGTCGGACTTGGCTACACCGATAGTGAGCAATCGCAAAAAATGCGCTCGTTTTTTGCTGAGGCCAATGCATACTCGCTTGACCAGTTGAACAAGGCTTTGCAGGACTAAGTAACATGCATGGGCGTGAATGAATTTGGGAATAGTCCGGGCTAGCTATTCCTGACCTTTGCCCACTCTTCGTCAATCGCAACCATTGTCAGCACATCGTAGGTAGCGACAATCTCATCGTTTTGATTGGTCACCTCGGTGTCCCATCTAACCTCGCCATAACCTGAATCTTCACGCAGCGTTTTTTGTTTGCAGGTGAGCCGGACTTTGAGTGAATCGCCGACATTCACCGGTTGTGCAAAACGCAGGTCATCAACGCCGTAGTTTGCCAGCACAGGGCCGAAATCCGGATCCACAAAAAGGCCCGCCGCAAACGACACGATCAGGTAACCATGTGCGACGCGACCTTCGAAGAAAGGATTTTTCTTCACCGCATCCTCGTCTGTATGCGCGTAAAACTTGTCGCCGGTAAATTCCGCAAAATGATCGATATCCTGCAGCGATACCTCGCGGGACGCCGTGTGCACGGTGTCCCCAATCGACAACTCCTCAAACGTCTTCCTGAATGGATGCACTGACAACTTATTTTCTGCGCCGCCACGAATCCAGCGATTACTGATCGTTGCCAGCATCTCAGGTGACCCCTGGATCGCCGTGCGTTGCATGTAGTGCAATGCGGCGCGTATACCACCGAGTTCCTCGCCGCCACCGGCACGTCCGGGTCCGCCGTGTACCAGGTGCGGCAGAGGAGAACCGTGTCCGGTCGATTCCGCCGCACAATGCCGATTGATTACAATCATGCGTCCGTGCCATGCTGCCGCTGCAAGCACCAATTCGCGAGCAACGTCTTTGTCATTCGTAATGATGGAACCCGCCAGACTACCGCCACCAAGTCGCATGAGTTCTGCCGCCTCGTCCAGATTTTCAAACGGCAGAACTGTACTGACCGGGCCGAAGGCCTCGACCGAGTGAACCGCTTTTGCGGACAGAGGATTCTCGCAATGCAGCAGGGTTGGCATGAAAAACGCGCCTTTCTTTACATCCGCATCGATCAGCTCAAATTCCTCCTGGTTGCCATAGACAACTTCGGCCTCGACCGCAAGATCGGCAACTCGTGCACGAACCTCATCGCGCTGCCCCTGACTTGCTAACGCACCCATGTCGACATCTTTGTTGCCGGGATGGCCGATACGAATCTTGCCCAATGCATCTGACAATGCTCGAACAACGTCGGGAGCGGTGTCAGCCGGCGCAATAATGCGCCTGATGGCGGTGCATTTCTGTCCCGCCTTGCTGGTCATTTCGCGCGTGACTTCTTTGATGAACAGGTCAAATTCCGGCGTACCCGGTATTGCATCAGGTCCCAGCACCGATGCGTTGAGGGAGTCCGTTTCCGCGGTGAAACGAACCGATTCGGACACGACAGTTGGGTGTTGCTGCAGAATTTCAGCAGTATTCTTGGAGCCGGTAAACGCAACGCTATCCTGGCAGGTCAGGTGTTCAAACAGGTCGCCGACACCACCACAAATTAACTGCAGAGTTCCGTGCGGCAGAATCCCGGATTCGATGATGCGCCGCACGACGAGTTCTGTCAGGTATGCCGTGCTGGAAGCGGGTTTGACGATCGACGGAACACCGGCAAGAATGGCCGGCGCCAATTTTTCGAGCATTCCCCAGCACGGAAAATTATAAGCGTTGATCTGCACCGCGGCGCCCGGACGCGATGTATAGATATGCTGGCCCACAAACGTACCTTTGGCTGACAGCATTTCGGGAGGCCCATCGAGAAAGACTTTGTCGTTTGGCATTTCGCGACGACCTTTGCTCGAAAACACAAACAGCGTTGAGATTCCGCCGTCGATATCAACCCATGTATCGGCTCTTGTCGCGCCGGTTTCAGTTGATAGCGCGTAGAACTCCTTTTTATGTTCGCCCAGATGTATTGCAACGGCCTTTAACATCAGCGCCCGTTCATGGAATGTGTACTTGCGCAGATTCGAACCGCCAACGCGACGTGCATGGTCGAGCATTGCTGCAAAATTTACGCCATCGCTGGAAATGGTAGCGACTGTCCTGCCATCAACTGCGCTGTGTAATTCCTTGCCGTCATCTTTACCGGTATGCCAGTGGTTTTCTG
>QIHS01000530.1 GCA_003229095.1 Woeseia sp.
ACAGACACCCGGCCGGTTTACACCTAATTTCAGTCTCTGAATCATCCCATATGGTGTTGTTCATTAGAACCCTGCAATGCACCTTGAGGCCTTGGATTTATGCGTATTAAGACGCTGGGTTGTAGCGGTGGAATTGGTGCAGGCTCACGTACCTCCGCGATGCTCATTGACAACGATGTTTTGATCGATGCCGGCACCGGTATAGGTGATCTCGGCCTGGATGAACTGCACAAGATCAGGCATGTGTTCCTGACGCACGCGCATCTCGATCACATTGCAGGCCTGCCGATGTTAATTGACGCTAATTTCGATGAAGAATTCGAACTGCCGGTGATGGTGTACGGACGTGAAGAAACACTGGTCGCGTTGCAGGCCCACGTTTTCAACGACGTCATCTGGCCGGATTTTTCGAAACTGCCATGTGCCGCCAATGCGATTCTGCAGTACACGGTTTGTAATCCGGGCGATACGATTTCAGTAGGGAATCGCGATATTCTTGCGGTGGATGTTAACCATAGTGTTCCATCGCTTGGTTATACCGTACAGAATTCCAGTGGGGCTTTCGCGGTCAGTGGTGATACAAAAACCAACGAGACCTTGTGGCCGGTTCTCAATGCCTGTGACCAGCTTCGTGTGTTGGTCATTGAGGTTTCGTTCCCCGATGAGCAGGCAGCGCTTGCGACGACGGCCGGACACTACTGTCCGCGCACACTTTGTAAAGATCTCGAGCACCTGGAGCATGATCCGGACATTTGGCTAACGGGCATGAAGCCGGGCGAGGAAGAAAGAATCCTGCGGCAGGTCATCGAAGCTGTACCAGACAAGAATATTCGGATGTTGGCTCGTGGGACAATTATCGACATATAATTGTCGACAGCAATCGCGGCGATTGCTGCGTACCCGCAAGGGTCCCTCAAATTGGTATCGACAATGCCCACGTGCGGAATAAACAATGTTTGAATCCTTATCCGAGCGCCTGACGCAGGCAGCACGCAATGTTACCGGCCGGGGCCGGTTGTCAGACGCCAACATCAAGGACACGCTGCGCCAGATTCGGCTCGCATTGCTTGAGGCAGATGTCGCGCTGCCGGTGGTCAAAACATTTATCGAGCGAATACGCGAGCGCGCGGTCGGCGAGGAGGTTGGCAAGAGCCTGACGCCGGGTCAGGCACTGGTGAAGATCATTCACGCCGAACTGGTTGTCATCCTTGGCAGTGATACGGTGTCACTGGACTTGCGCGCGCAACCACCTGTGGTCATTTTCCTTGCCGGGTTGCAGGGCGCCGGAAAAACCACAACGGCCGCGAAACTGGCGCGGCGTCTGATTGAAAAAGACAAAAAACGCGTGATGCTGGTCAGTGTCGATGTGCATCGCCCCGCTGCAATTTTGCAGTTGCAGTCGCTCGCTGGCGAAGTGGGTGCGACATTTTGCAACAGCGACGCCAGCGAAAAAGCGGAGGAGATAGCACTTCGGGCGATGGACGAGAGCCGTCGTCAACACATGGATGTACTCATCGTCGATACCGCAGGGCGACTGCACATCGATGACGACATGATGGCAGAAGCCGCACGCGTGCATGCGAGCACAAAACCGCACGAAACCCTGTTTGTCGTTGACAGTATGGCGGGTCAGGATGCGGTCAACTCGGCCAGGGCATTCAACGAATTGTTGCCGCTGACGGGCGTTATTCTGACCAAGGCTGACGGCGACGCAAAAGGCGGTGCGGCATTGTCGGTACGCCAGGTGACCGGCCAGCCCATACGTTTTGTTGGCGTCGGTGAGAAAACCGACGCGCTGGAAGTTTTTCATCCGGACCGGATGGCCTCGAGAATTCTTGGCATGGGCGATGTTTTGTCGCTGGTGGAGGAGATTGAGGACAAGGTCAACAAGGATGACGCTGAGAAACTGGCCAAGAAGCTCAAGAAGGGCCGGGGCTTCGATCTGTCAGATCTCAAGACACAACTCGAACAGATGATGAATATGGGCGGCATGGCGGCGATTCTCGACAAGCTGCCAATGCCGGGCAACGTCAACCCGGCGGCAATACAGGAGGCGGGCAATGAAAAGCAATTCCGTCGCCAGATCGCCATCATCAATTCCATGACGCCGGGTGAACGGCGATTCCCGAAAATCATCAATGGCTCACGCAAAAAGCGAATCGCGACAGGCGCGGGAATGCAGATCCAGGACGTCAATCGTTTGCTCAAACAGCATCTGCAGATGGCTAAAATGATGAAAAAGATGTCCAAAGGGGGCATGAAAAAGATGCTGCGAGGGATGCCTGGCGGTATGGGGCCACCCGGAATGCGCTAATTCCCGTAGAGCTGTCGCCGAATTTCTTGCGCAGACAGTGCTTCACATTGCGCTCAAAATGGGTAAAATGCGCCGTTAGCTCGGGCAGGCCCGAGAATAGGCATGTCTGCCTTTCACTTACATAATTTATCGGAACTGAAATGGTTAGTATTCGTCTTTCGCGCGCAGGTGCGAAAAAACGGCCCTTTTACCACCTGGTGGTCACCGACAGTCGCAATCGTCGGGACGGCCGGTATATAGAGCGTCTTGGCTTCTTCGACCCGGTCGGCAAAGAGGACGCAGAGAACGTGCGTATCGATCTGGAACGCGTGGACTACTGGATTGGCCAGGGCGCGCAGCCTTCTGATCGCGTGGCTTCGCTGCTGAAGGCGCATCGGAAAGCGGCCGTAGCTGGTTGATTGTAAGCCGCCGCAACCTGTGGCGGCGTGGACATGAGCGACGATAAACCCGTTGTTCTCGGTCGAATTTCCGGTCTTTTTGGCGTCAAGGGATGGCTCAAGATTCGCTCCTATACGGATCCGAGGGAGGCGATCCTCGACTATGAAGGCTGGCTTATCGAGCAAGACGGCACCTGGAAGACGGTTGAGGCTGTTGAGGGCAAGCGGCATGGCAAGACGGTCATCGTCCGGCTGGCAGGGGTAGAGGACAGGGATGCAGCGGCCGGGTATGTCAATACGGTCATCGCTGTGAGTCGGGACAAGTTGCCGGCGACAGGAGATAAAGAATATTACTGGTCCGACCTGGAAGGACTTCAGGTCCTGGGCCAGGACGGCAGGCTGCTGGGTCGTGTTGCCTACCTTCTGGAAACAGGCGCAAACGATGTGCTTGTTGTGCAGGGAGATAAAGAGACGCTGATCCCGTTTATCGTGGGTGATGTCGTCAAGAACGTTGATCTAGCCAAAGGCGAGATTCACGTGAGCTGGGATTGGGATTGACGCGATGCAGCTGCAGATCGTCACGCTTTTTCCCGACATGGTAAGAACAGTTGCCGACTACGGTGTCGTGGGCAGAGCGGTTGATCGGGGCATTGTTTCCCTGCAATCGACAAATCCGCGAGATTTCGCGGCGGATGTTCATCGAACGGTCGATGATCGACCGTACGGTGGCGGGCCTGGCATGGTCATGAAGTACAAACCCGTCGCGGCAGCACTTAAAGCTGCCAGGGACGAGGTGCCAGCAGGGTCGCCGGTTGTCTGTTTGTCGCCGCAGGGTGCGGTGTTTAATCAGGCAACTGCACAAAGATTTGCAGCTTTGCCCGGCATGGTGTTTCTGGCCGGCAGGTATGAGGGCATCGACGAAAGGCTGATTGAGGCGGAAGTCGATGAAGAATTGTCGCTTGGGGACTTTGTCCTGAGCGGTGGAGAGATCGCGGCCATGGCCGTGATCGATGCGGTAGTGAGACTGCTGCCAGGTGTGCTCGGCGACGAGGCATCGGCACAACAGGACTCCTTTATGGAAGGCCTGCTGGATCACCCGCATTACACGCGACCGGAAGAAATTGCGGGGCGCAGGGTGCCGGAAGTATTGCTGTCCGGCGACCACGCGCGAATTGCGAAGTGGCGTTATCAGCAAGCATTAGGTCGAAGTTTTTTGCGGCGACCTGATCTGGTGGCAAAGCTGGATTTGAACGACGAGCAACAAAAGTTGCTTGATGATTTTTTGGCAGAATAAGAATTGAATTAGCCTCGGCAGGTGGATTGGACATGAGCAAGATAATCGATGCAATTGAACAGGAACAGATGACGAAGGAAATTCCGGATTTTTCGCCGGGCGATACCGTCGTTGTGCAGGTCAAAGTGAAAGAAGGTGAACGTGA
>QIHS01000346.1 GCA_003229095.1 Woeseia sp.
CCGCCGCCTGCAATGACGATGTCGTAGTCTGTTTGCGTTTCGTTGCCGGACATTGGGTTCAGGCCGCCATCAGCTTCTCTATGTCATCCGCTTCTTTGGCCAGCCCTTTTGAAAGTACGTCAGGGCCGTTGTTGGTCACGGCGACATCGTCTTCGATGCGTACACCAATATTGCGCCACTTGGCCGGCACTTTGCGGCTCGCCGGAATGTAGATTCCGGGCTCAATCGTCGTCACCATGCCGGGTTCCAGGCAGCGCCATTCATTGCCAACCTTGTAGTCCCCTACATCATGCACGTCCATCCCAATCCAGTGACCTGTGCGATGCATGAAGAATTCGCTGTAGGCCTGGTCTTTGATCAACTTCGGCAGACTGCCTTTCAACAATCCGATTTTTCTGAGCCCCTTGGTGATAACCCGCACTGCCGCATCGTGCGGATCGTTCCAGTGGTTTCCCTGCACGGTTTTCTCGATCGCCGCCAACTGCGCTTCGAGCACGATTTCGTAAACTGCCCTTTGCTCCGGCGAGAAACGGCCGTTTACCGGAAAGGTGCGCGTGACATCCGAGGCGTAATAATCAAACTCACAACCTGCATCAATCAATAGCAGGTCGCCGTCCTTAAGTTGCGCGTTATTTTCGACGTAATGCAGAATACAGGTGTTAGCGCCCGTTCCAACGATTGGCGCATAGGAATTACAGGCATCGTGGCGACGAAATTCGTGCGCAAATTCTGCCTCGACCTCATATTCATATAGCCCCGGCCTGGCCGTTGCCATCGCTCGTCTATGCGCTTTAACCGCAATCTTTGCCGCCGTTCGCATTGCGGAGATCTCTGCGCGGCTTTTGTACAGCCGCATGTCGTGCAACAGGTGATCGAGTGCGATAAATTCATGTGGCGCGTGCACACCGGATGACTCGCGCTGGCGAAGAGATTTCACCCACTCCGTCATGCGTTGATCAAACTCAGCGTACGCGCCCATCGTATAATAGACACTTTCCCTCGTTTCCAGGATGCCCGGCAGAATGTCGTCGATATCGTCGATCGGAAAGGCATCGTCCGCCAGGTACGTGTCGACAACGCCTCCGGGACCGGCGCGCGAACCGTCCCACTGCTCTTTGCGTCGGTCGCGTTCCCGACAAAACACGATGTACTCGCCATTGTCTCTGCCGGGCGCAAGAACGATGACGGATTCTGGTTCCGCGAAACCGCTGAGATAGTAGAAATCGCTGTCCTGCCGATAGCGATATTCCACATCTCGACTGCGCACCCTGGCAGGCGCACTTGGCAAAATCGCAATGCCATCGTTGCCGACCATGCGCATCAGCGTCTTGCGGCGCCGGATAAACTCGTTTGTGTTCATTGTTGCCTTAAGTTGGCTTTTTGCTTAGTGAAGTGTATCCGAATCATTTGTCGGAGAATCTGAATTCGGTTCACGAAAATCTGCCAGTTCCTCATAGGCCAGCTGTGTGGCGACTCGCAAATATTCGACGAGTTCTGTAAATGCGCTTTCTTCGTTTTCTTCGCCTTCAGGCTCTTCTTCATTCTCCCCCACCGTCGCGCGCGTGATTTGCAGCATATCTTTGATAATGTCAGCCAACGGTTCGGCAGCCAGCCGCTTGTTGAGATCTTCACTGTGTTTTTCCGATACCAGGCCATGCAGATATCCCTCACACCACTGACCCATGGCAACTGCGCGCAGCGCGGTAGAGTCCTGATCGTCCGGCAGCAGCAGGGTGAATTCCGATTGCCGCTCTACCAGCTGGCGCCAGGTGATCGCGCACAGCTGATCAAGCATTGCCTCGCATTCGGATCGCAGCGCATTATTGACATCCGTTTCCTCGAGTATTTGGGAAAACCATCGTGTCGCACCATCGTTGCCCGAAATAGTAAGCCGGCTGCACAGCAGTCCGTGGACCTGCCCGGCGTTCCAGCTGGATCCACACTGCTCCAGCATTTCGCTCAGTTGGAAGTGTTCAATTGGCTGTTGCATCGTTTTCCGCCTCACGACTCGCCGGGCTCGATTGTTGTCGATGAGTGGCCCGATCGGGGCGGAATGATCCCATGTAACGAGCCGCCTGACCATGTAAATGACGGCATCCCCATCATCAAGATTGATTCTGCCGGTGACCGGTTCTATATTGCACCCATGAGCGACGAAACCAACGCAAAATTTGAACACGAGCTCAAGCGACTGGAAAAGCGGGTCGATGCGCTCGTGCAAGTCTGCGACCAGCTACAGGACGAAAATCGTTCCCTGAAGCAGCGCCAGGACTCTCTTACTTCTGAACGCGCAACACTGCTGCAGAAGAATGAACAGGTCCGAGCCAGGGTTGAGGCAATGATCGGACGCCTGAAAGCGATGGAACAGGGGGGATAAAACGCCCGTGATATCGCGCAAAATCGTTCGAAACAATCTTTTCTATTAAATCTGCGGCCAGCGTATTTGCCATATGCTGCCCACAATGGAGCACCCACAATGACCGACATGTACGCCCACGTGAGCGTTCGAATTCTCGAGAAGGAATACCAGGTATCCTGCCCCGCGAGCGAACGCACTCAACTGCTCGATTCCGCCGATATGTTGAACGTAAAAATGCGCGAAATTCGCGACAGCGGTAAAGTCGTTGGACTGGACCGAATTGCCGTGATGGCCGCATTGAACATGGCGAACGAATTGCTGCGCTCCAAAGCCAAAGACGAAGTTCTCGAAACGAGTTTTGGACCACGGCTGAAGTTGCTCTCAGATCGAGTTGAAACCGCGCTCGGCGGCAATCAACAAATGGACCTCGGCTAGCCTCTCCCCACATATCGGGTTTCGACAGGACACCTCACTCCGCATGCGGTAAGATTTGAATACGGCGTCTCCTGCGGTGTTCGATATCGGCCTGAAAACTTTCGGCCCTAACTTTTTACATCGGGGTCGTGCACTGTCGGCAACATTTGAGCATGACCACTTCGGTGGAAAGCCTGTTGTTGCCACGGCTGACCCCACCTGTTGCTCCGGTTCGAGAGTGACGGACGGTAACGGCACAGGTGGGAGACGTCTTATTTTATTCGCAAACAGGTCAAACCGACCACAATGAAAAAACCGCGCTCGCCGGCAATTTCACTTGCTTCACAGGAACAACAAAACGAATTGCGCGTGCGCACACTACGACGTCGCAACCGATTAACACCTGACGAAAGCGCATACGCATCCGAAAAAATTGCCGGCTCCGTCTGTCACTCGACATGGTTTCAGCGCAGCAAAAACATCGCATGTTATTTGCCAATGGCCGGCGAAGTTGATACGTGGAGAATCATTGCGCGCGCATGGAGCATGAAAAAGCGCGTTTTTGCGCCAATTATCCAAAAAAGGAAGCACATGACATTTCAGGAAATTACACCTGACACTGCTCTTTACCTGAATTCTTTCGGTATTTACGAACCCCGACACGGAAAATTCATCGCTGCTCAACGACTTGACGTCGTCATTACACCATTGCTCGCATTTGATTCGAATAATCACCGAATCGGATTCGGCGGTGGCTATTTCGACCGGACTTTTGCATTTCTGAAATACAGAACAATGTTTTATCGCCCTAAACTGATCGGCGTTGCTTTTGCATGTCAAAAAGTAGAGAAAATTGCCGCAAACCCTTGGGATATACGGCTTTTCCGAATTGTTACCGATATAGATTGCAAGAACGGGCAAGCATAAGTCCGTTCCAAGCTGCTTTAACTTTAGTACGAAATGACCGCGAACAGCATTTCGATACACGGTTACTCCCCTTTTCATTTATTAGTGAATTCTTGCCCCGAACACGATGACTTTTCGTCCGCGATCCCCGCTCGTTTGCCGGAAAAACCCTACAACTTTTTGCGTGTGAAGTCGGTCACACAAATTGTCGCATTTTTGCGCCAGTTTTGAACAAGTTGCAGAGTGTGAATGTCGTCACGCTCGTCACTGTCTTTTTAACTTCCCTTGTATATACTCTGCCGCGGGTACCGACACGGAGAAAAGTATGGCTACCAAGAAGAAGTCACGTAAAAAAGCTTCGAAGCGAAAGGTCGCGAAGAAGCGCAAAGTAACGAAGAGAAAAGCGGCTCCTAAACGGAAGGTCGCGAAGCGTAAAGCGAAAA
>QIHS01000457.1 GCA_003229095.1 Woeseia sp.
GATACATCAAGCGCCTCCAACCTGGCGCACTCGTCTGTGTGCAACAACTGCGATTCAGTCGACACGTTTCTGCTCTTCTTTGCGGCTTAAAATATTGAGTGGCCGGCTGTCTTTGGCTGAAAGCAGAACATTCATTCGAACATCACCAGCCGCAATATTTTTCATTGCGTTGTGAACCTGAGCCTGCCAGCCACGCAGTATTTCCGGCCAGATGTCCATGTCCTGTTTGTTGCGTGGGCTACCGGCGCCTGCCCCTTTGTAAACTATCGTGCGACTGTCTACATTGATCAGCGCCAGTCCCCCTATGTCATCGGCGAGCGCGTCGGCATAGACGATGAGTTGCACATCAGCGGGTTCCCCATTGCGATCGAGAAAGTTCTTGACCTGACCGGTCTTGTAGTCGATTAACAGAAGCCTGCCGTCGTCCAGCCTGTCAATTCTGTCGATCCGAAGACCGATTCGAACGCCAAACGCGCTGTAGTCCACTTGCCGTTCTACGTCTACCAAAGCAAAGCTCTCTCGCGCTATCTCTGCAGTAAGAAAATCCTGCAAAAGTTTTCGAAGGCGATTTCGTTCCAGCGCAATAATGCGCCTGAGCACTGCATCAGCGTGCACAAGGTGTTCTGCAAGTGCGGCGTCGACTGCACTACCGATTCGCTGCTCACGGTTTTCCAACGACCATGCACTGATCTCTTGTTGAGTCGGTCTTGTTGCCAACAGGTTGTGCAGTGCATTGTGGATGATGTTGCCTCGGGTTCCTGCGGACAAGCCTGTTTCGATAGGCTCTGGCGGCTTGACACCCAGGCGGCCATAAACGAAGGCACCGAAAGGCTCCGTGACCTGTCGCTGCACAGTGTAGGCCCCGCCGCGTACGCGATCATCGCCTGCGACCGGCGGTGCGTCATCATCAGCATCAGCGTTAGACAACGCAGCGCCGACGAGCTGACCTGCATACCAGCCGGGGTCGGTTGCTGCGACCGACGATGACTCAGTGAATGTCTCAAGCAAGCTGCTGGCTGTCAGCTCCGCATCATCACGTGTCATCGACCAGCTCAGGACGCAGGTTTCAGCGGATGCGGCAAGTCGCTGCAATACACTTTGGGCAAAGGCCAACGTGTCGCCCGGGGTCGCATCCGGCATGTCGTGCTTTTTTTGCAGTGCAGTCGCTACGAACGCTGCGGGACGCGCAACCGGCGGCCATTGGGATGCGTCCAGCCCGCTGATCCAGATACAGTCAAATTCCATGCCCGCAGCTTCAAGCGTACCCAGGATATGTACCAACCCGGACCCGGACTCTGGTTGATACAGGGTATCAGCGGCAAGTGCGCTGAGGCGCCGAATCGCCTCGGCCAGATTGAGAGCGGGGACGATGGTTTCGATTCGAGCGAATTCATTGAGCAACTCGCGCCAACGATTGACCAGTTGAAATTCCTTGCTGTTCAGCACCGCTGGGCCTGGCCAGTGTACTGCTGCCAGGATCGAATCGAATCTTTGCGCCCAACGCGCAGGGCTTGCACTGTCATGACGCAGCTTGGCCACTTTTGCAATTTCGGCGGCACACTCGAGAAATACCTTGGTATCCGTACCAATGTCAGTACCGCTGTCAATTCCTGTCCCGGTTTTTCCGAATACGTCGCAAAACTCCTCCGCCATCCACGACCGGTCGGGGAAACGTCGCAACGCCAATTCGATCCTGCTGCGTCCGTTTGTTTCGTTGCTTGCCAGCGATCTGCTGCGCAACAGCAGGCTTAATTCTCGACCGGTCAGTCCCTGATTGGCCCAGCGAAGTATAAGAAGTGCGGTTGCTACGGCCGGGTACTCTGATAACTTTCGTCCATAGGATACGTTTGCTGCCGATTCGTATCGTGCGCCGCCATATTGCCAACCGGGTACAAGACCTTCACGAACCAGCCTGGCTATTTGCGCGGCGTTTGCTTCCAGTATCGGACTCACGATCGCAACACTCGCATGTGGATTCGCTGCAAGCTGTTCTCTCGCCCAGGCACCGGCCGTACGCAATTCAGATTCAAGCCGGTCAAAACACACGATGCTCATTTGGCTGTCATGTCGTGGTGCAAGCGCGACAGTTGTTGTTCCTCCGGCATTATCGATAGCAGCACAAACGCGCCGAATTGCCGGGCTTATGCGGTCGAATCCCGCCAAGAACACCCGCTCAGGTACCGCGAGTTGTCGTTGCTCTATCAGGTCAGCAAGCACGGCTGCCTTGCCACCACGATCCAGCCATGATCCAGCCCTTAGACGGCGCTGATACTCGGCCGCCGCCTGTGCGTACATTCGTTCATCGTAACTACGAGCGGTAGTGCCCAGTTCAGCTACCGGAATCATCCAATCCTGCAGACGATGCCAGGATTGCTTTGCCTGCCGTACCGCGCCGGCAAAACCTGGCAGAACCTCAGGTAGCTGCTTTTTCAGGCATTGCTCCCAAAGCAATGTCTCCGAAAAACTATCGAGATGAGTCGGCACCCGTTTCGCGTCCGCAATGGCGGTCAGTTGCTGACTCAACCAGTCTTGCCATGACCAGATCGGCGGCGCGAGCCAGGCGGTTTTGCCATTTGCCTGTTGTTGTTCATCAAACGCAACACGGAGCTCACGCGAGAGCCGCCTGCTGGCGGTGACAACAATGCCGTTGTCGGCAATCGCTTCGGCCAACCATGCATACTTCCGCTCAGGCAAGTTGAATTCCACCTGATGACAAGAGCGCCATTTTCAAATCGCACCAGCCTTCGCCAACGACTCTATTTCTTGTTCGCTATAGCCCAGTTCGGCACTCAATATTTCTCGAGTGTGCTGGCCCAGTCGCGGCGGCGCTAGTCGATATTCAACCTGGGTTTTTGAAAATCTTACCGGATTAGCGACAGTTGGAATTTCGCCCGCCTCGTCATGCCTGATCTGCCTGACGAGTTCGCGTTCTTTCGCATAGTCTTCTTCAAATACGTCCGCAATTGAATTGACCGGTCCCGCGGGCACATTACTGTTCGACAGCGTTTGTAACCAGTGGGCTGTCGGTTGCAGTCTGAATCGCTGCGCCATCAGCACAGTTAATTCTTGACGATTTTCCACACGGCCGGCGTTACTTTTGTACTTTTCATCGGCTACGAGTTCACCTAGATCCAGGCAGTGCAGGCACGCTTCGAATTGCCGATTGCTGCCAACTGCCAGGCTTAAATGACCGTCTGATGTTCTAAACGTCTGATATGGCGCGATATTCGGGTGTGCGGAACCCATGCGCGTGGGTACGAGATCACCGATCAAATAATTCATGCTCTGATTCGCCAGCATGGCCACCTGAACGTCGTATAGTGGAATGTCGATATGTTGTCCCCGTTCATTTTCCTTTCGCGCCAGCAGAGCAGCCAATATCGCACTGGCGGCGTACATGCCCGCCATAATATCGGCAACAGCTATACCTACTTTTTGTGGTGAACCGCCCTCTTCATCAGACTCGCCGGTAATGCTCATGAGCCCGCCCGACGCCTGTATCATGGCATCGTAGCCGGGTCGATCCGCCCGGGAACCCGTCTGGCCGTAGGCAGAGATAGAGCAATACACAAGCTCGGGATGGTTTTTGCTCAGACTGGCATAGTCGAGACCGAAGCGATGCATCGTGCCTACTTTGAAATTTTCGACAATGACGTCGCTTTGATCAGCCAACCGCCGAATTATTGCACGGCCATCGGCATTGGCGAGATTCACTGTCACTGATCGTTTGTTCCGGTTTGCCGACAGGAAATAAGCCGCATCCGCCGTATCTTGATTCTTGCCCAGCCATGGCGGACCCCAAGAACGAGTGTCGTCACCACCACCAGGACGTTCCACTTTGATCACTTCAGCACCGTAGTCCGCAAGCAACTGAGTCGACCAGGGCCCCGCCATCACGCGACTAAGATCCAGCACCCTAACCCCGTGCAACGGGCCATTCGAATATGCACAATCAGAATCTTCCATAGTCAGACGATTGTCGAGCGCCCGGCCAAAGACCGCAAGCAAAATCACACCCGCCACCCAACCCCAATCTCAAATAAGGACATCCATTATTCTTGAATCCAGCAATCTTGAATTGGGACATCCATCATCCTTCCCCAATCTTTGCACATT
>QIHS01000027.1 GCA_003229095.1 Woeseia sp.
ACCAGACCGTTGTCGAAGTGGCAGGACATACCGATAGCACTGGCACAGACAGGTACAATCATCTGCTGGCAGAACGGCGTGCGGGTTCCGTCGCGCAGTACCTGCAGGCACAAAGTATCAATTCGCAACGCCTGATCACGATTGGCGTTGGCGAGGGCATGCCGATTGCTGACAACAGCAGTAACTCGGGCAGGCAGGCAAACCGTCGTGTCGAAATTACGATGGTGCCGGTGACTTCCTGATCGGTTGTTACGAAGAACATCTGCCAAAAAAAACCCCGCGGAAATGCGGGGTTTTCTTTTTTAGTGGTCAGGCGATCAAACTTCCATCGCCACCCGGAGTTTCTTGATGGCGCTGACTTCGATCTGGCGAATCCGTTCTGCCGAAACGCCATACTGCGTTCATGCAGCGTGCGTTTGTTGTCTGTGAGCCACCGCGATTGCAGAATATCCTTGCTGCGCGCATCGAGTAAGCGCATCGCGTCGGTCATCCGTGATGTCGCATCGTCATGCCAGTCCTCCTTTTCTACGAGACTTGCCGGGTCTGCATTCGGGCTGCGCAAATAAGCCGCCGGTGAAAACGCCCGGTCATCGTCGCGCGAATCTACCATGGGATCGAAGATCGCTTCCCTGGCCGTCAGGCGACGCTCCATTTCGGTGACTTCCTGGGGCTTTACGCCGAGGTCGGCGGCGACCGCCTGTGGCAAGGCTTTTCTTGGCTCGTCTTAAGTTGAAGAACAATTTGCGTTGCGCCTTGGTGGTCGCAACCTTCACAATTCGCCAGTTGCGCAGCACATATTCATGGATTTCGGCGCGAATCCAGTGCACGGCGAATGACACCAGCCGCACATCAAATGACGGATCAAAACGTTTGACCGCCTTCATCATGCCGACATTGCCTTCCTGAATCAGATCGGCGAGCGGGAGACCGTAGCCGGTGTAGCCTTTTGCGATATGCACGACAAAGCGCAAGTGGGCCAGCACCAGTTCACGGGCCGCCGGCAAGTCCTCCTCGTCACGGAAACGATGCGCCAGTGCCTGCTCATCTTCCTTGCTGAGCACGTCGATGGAGCCTACCGCGTGGATATAGGCGTCAAGACTGCCTAGCGGGCCGTTAAGGACCAGGTCGTGGTCGATTGCTGTCACTGCCGTTGTCATAATGCGTCCTCCGTGTCTGGACAATACCTTAGCACTCCACGCGTTAGAGTGCTAACAACTGCATTTGGTTCCCGGCAATTGCGGGAAAGAAACACTGCCATTACAAAGACTTAAGCTACTCGACCTTGGATATTATGTAATACCGAATGGTGGCTGAGCCTCGCTTTCGAGGCTAACGCGGCTCGATTCGCCGCATATGCCGTGTGGCTGCGATCCAGGAGCCGGCAAGGCCCAGCAAGACCCCCGTGCCGGCGATAATAGCGCTCTCGCGAATATCCAGCTGAAGCACCCTGAACGGGCTGTTGTAGAGACCTGAAAGCCGGCTGACGGGCTCTTCAAGCGCGTAAAGACCATAGCCGACCAGTGCAAGGGCAAGCAGCCCGCCACCCAGTCCGTACCACAGGCCGGTGTAGAGAAACGGGCGCCGCACAAAAGAGTTGCTCGCGCCGATCAGTTTTGTGACTTCGATTTCCTCGTGCCGGTTCTGAATATCGAGCCGAATCGTATTGCCGATGATGACCACTATCGCGACAGCCAGCAGACTCGATCCGATCGCGATCGCGCGCTGCATGATATTCAGGATTGCGTGAAACCGTTGCACCCAGGCAGTGTCAACCTGCACAAAATCAGCCTCGGGCAGAGTGCCGAGTTCTTCGTTCAGCAGACCCATTGAGATTTCGTTGATGGATTCGCCCGGCCTGACGACCAGGGTGTGCGGCAACGGGTTCACCGCCAGATGATCGAGTGCCGCGCCGAATCCCGACAGTTCGCGAAATTCCTCCAGTGCATCATCTGCGGCAATGAGCGTTACATTTTCAACGTCCGCGCGCTGACTGACGATATCAGCAAGCCGTTTTGCCTCCGCAAGCGTCACGTCTGCATTGAGGTACACCGAAAAATCGAACGCGTTATCCCATGATTCGCTCATTGACTGTGCGTTCTTTATCACCAGGTGCAACGCTGCCGGCAATGCGAGCGTGACGCCGATAACGAGCATCGTCATCAGGGTGGCGAATGGCGCTCGGGCAAGCCTGCCAAGTGCTGCAAAAGCAGTGTTCACGTGACGCATTGCCCAGGCCGATATCGGACCTGATCTGCGTTCTGCAGCCGGTGTTGTTGCGGCGTTCAAAACGGTCCGCGCTCGCGCGCTTGTTCGGCTTCGAGTCGCTCGACGTATTCGGCAACCGGATCTTCTTCCTGTTCCACCTGCAGCGCGCCGTTGGCCAGTGCAATTCGTCGACAGCCCAGCTGATCGATCAGGGCGATGTCGTGACTTGCGATCAACAACGTGACACCGACTTCGTTAAAGCGGCGAAAAATACGCATGACCTCAAGAGACAGGTCCGGGTCCAGGTTGCCGGTGGGCTCGTCGGCAATTAGCAGGTCCGGTCGCGTAACGATGGCGCGGGCAATACCGATTCTCTGTTGCTCACCCGACGAGAGTGTTTCGGGTGATTGTTTCTCTTTGTCCAGCAGGCTGACCTGATCCAGTGCTGCCCTGACTTTTCGTGCGGCTTCGCGGTGGCCAAGACCGGCGATGACCAGCGGCAGGGCGACGTTGTCGAAAACCGGCCGGTCGTAAAGCAGTTTGTGATCCTGAAAAACCATGCCGATCTGGCGTCGATACGCGGGAATATGCCGTCGCTTAACGCGCCGCGTATTCTGACCGTTGACGATGACCTGGCCACTGGTCGGCCGGTCGATCAACGCGATGAGCCTGAGCAAAGTGCTTTTGCCGGCGCCAGAGTGGCCAGTGACAAAAACCATCTCGCCCTTGTCGACACTCAGCGACAGTCCTTTCAGCGCATCATGTCCGCCCGGATAGCGTTTGCTTACCTCTTCAATGCGAATCAAGCCGAACGATTCCCGTGTGATTCTTCGTTTGAAAGCAGCGCATCGACGAATTCATTCGCGTCAAACGCCTGCATGTCTTCTGCCTTTTCACCGATGCCGATGAAGCGCACCGGAATCCCCAGTTTATCGGCAATAGCGAGGAGAATACCGCCTTTGGCCGAGCCGTCCAGTTTGGTGACCGTGATACCGGTCACTCCGATCGTCCGATGAAATTCTTCGGCCTGCACCAATGCGTTTTGTCCCTGGCTGGCATCGAGCACCAGCATGACTTCCTGCGGTGCGCGGGCATCCTGGCGTGCGAGTACACGCTTGATCTTTTCGAGCTCAGCCATCAGGCCACTTTGACTCTGCAGTCGGCCCGCCGTATCTGCCAGCAGTACATCGACATTTCTGGATCGAGCCGCCTCGTAGGCGTCGAATATGACCGCCGCAGGGTCCGCGCCGTGTTGTTGTGCAATAACCGTGACGTCATTTTGCGCGCCCCAGGCTTGCAACTGCTCAATCGCGGCGGCACGAAAAGTATCGCCGGCAGCAAGCATGACACTGTGACCTTCGTCGAGCAGGCGTCTTGCAAGCTTGCCAATCGTTGTCGTTTTTCCGGCACCGTTGACGCCGACCATCAGGATGACAAATGGTGATGCCGACGCAGAAATTTCCAGCGGCCTGGCAACCGGTTCGAGAATGCTGAGCAGAGACTGTTGCAATCCGTTTCGCAATGCCTGAACGTCCGCCAACTCGTTGCGCGCAAGACTTCGCTTTAAGTCGGATAGAATACGTTCTGCGGTATCGACACCAACGTCAGCCATGACCAGAGTGGCCTCCAGGTCGTCGAGGACGTCTTCATCGATTTTTCCGCCCGGAGCGAGATTCGCCAGGTCATAAGAAAGCCAGCTGTCACCACGATTGAGCCGTGCGCGAAGGCGCTTGACGAAACCGGACTTTTGCGTGGCAGCAGAGTCATTCTTTTTGCGAAACACGAGTTTCTACCTGATTCTAACTTGGAGTAATGTGGAATATGCTACGAGCGGAATGAAGTCAGCCATGCAGAGAAAAAAACCGCAAAAACAGAATAAACGAGGCTCGTCCGATGGCCGGCTGCGTATTGTAGCGGGAAAATGGCGCAGCCGCTTTGTGCCTGTCGCCGATGTTCCGGGGTTGCGGCCTACCTCTGAACGCATCCGGGAAACCCTTTTTAACTGGCTGACACCCATGCTCGAGGGTGCGCGATGCCTTGATTTGTTCGCCGGAACCGGCGCATTGGGCCTGGAAGCGCTCTCGCGTGGTGCCGGTACGGTTGTGTTCGTCGAAAAGTCGGCTCTTGCGGTGAAGACTTTGCGGGAGAGCCATGAGACTTTGAACGCAACCGGCGCAATAATTAACGAAGCAGATGCGCTGGACTTTCTGCACAGCGACGAAGCCCAGCCATTCGATATCGTGTTCCTGGACCCGCCGTTCGCCGCCGATCTCGCGCCGGAATTGTGTAGACTGCTGACTGAGCGTGGCTGGCTCGCTGAGGGTGCGCATATCTACCTGGAACAGGACAGAAAACAGCAAATTCCTGTCCTGCCAGCGAGTTGGAAACTGCTGCGCGAAAAAACGGCCGGCAATGTCCGGTACTCGCTGGCGAGCACAGAGTAGGGGGAACTGATGACAGTTGCAGCAATGTATCCGGGCACATTCGACCCGATAACCGCTTGGTCACGAAGATCTTGTTCGTCGTGCGAGCCGCTTGTTTGATCGCGTTGTGGTCGCCATTGCTGCTAACCCGAGCAAGGAGCCAATGTTCTCGCTTGATGAGCGTGTTGATCTGGCCAAGACGTCGCTGCTGGACCTCAACAATGTCGAGGTGTCCGGTTACGATGGCCTGACCGTCGATTTTGCACAGGCCAACGACCTCGGTGTCATCATGCGCGGACTGCGTGCCGTGTCGGACTTCGAATATGAATTTCAGCTCGCCAACATGAACCAGCATCTCGCTGCGGATGTCGAGACCCTCTTCCTGACGCCGAAAGAAACGTACAACTTCATCTCCTCAAGCCTGGTCAGGGAAATCTGCAGCATGGGTGGCGACATTTCCAAATTCGTTTCGCCCGTTGTCAATGAAGCATTGATCAAACG
>QIHS01000308.1 GCA_003229095.1 Woeseia sp.
GAAATGGCCGAGTCGCTGGCCAGTATCGTGCGCGGCCTGGTCGCGATCGCCGCGTTCAGCAACGATATGGATCCGAATGTCAGTACGACTCTACGCAGCACCAAAGTGGTCGTGAAGGACAATAAGCTTAAGGTCAGCGTGATCGTGAGCCCGGAAATAATCAAAGCGGCGATGGACGAAGCCTGAGCCTGGCGACCGGACTTGTATTCTGTTGTGACTGACGAAGCAGACCTTATAATCGCTGCGAAGGCGGGCTCGGTGACGGCATTCACCGAGCTCGTGCGCAGTTACAGTGAGAGGTTGCTGCGCTTCTTGCTGACGCGTTGTGAAAGCTATGCAGATGCAGAAGATGCATTGCAGGATACCTTCATCAACGCCTATCGCTATCTCCAGTCCTACGATTCGCGCTGGCGATTCAGCACCTGGTTGTATCGCATAGCGATTCGCAATGCCGCCCGGCTTAGAACGGACCACGTTGCCGAACTTGGCGAATTACGGGATGAAGAAAGCGATCCGCTCAAATTGTGCATCGCGCATTCGGAACGCGAAAACCTGTGGCAAAGCGCGCGTCGACTGCTGTCTGATGAAGTCTATGCGGCGATGTGGTTGCGCTATGTAGAGGACATGTCGATTAAAGACGTCGCCGTTGTCCTGGATCGATCGAACTCATGGACCAAAGTAAACCTGCTACGAGGACGTCGTGCGCTTGATGCGGAGCTGAACCGCGACAAGCCGACGAATGAAAGTGAAGCCTATGGATAAACTCGCCAAACAGCTGCGCGAAGACGCAGCCAGTATCAATGTTGAAGTTTCCGCTGAGCTCGATGACCGAATACGGGCATCACTGCACGGCGTCACGCCGCAGCGATCGCGGGAAAAAGACGTACCCCAGCGACCGCGTTCTACGTGGTGGGCCAGCAGCCTGACCGGTATCGTGGCTGTGACCCTGGTGATAGTGCTTCTCAATCTCAATCAGCCGGAACCATTGGTACCGCTCCCGACGTCGCCGACTGAGCGCATTTTCAATCCACGCCTGCAGCTAAATACCGTCGCATCGACAGAGCCTTTGCGAAAAGAACTGGAAGATCTCGAAGCAGACCTCAAAAAGGCCGAGGAAGCCCTCCGCAAGGAAATCGGCCTCTTTCCCTGAAGCGCCTTTCCCGGTGGAAATCAATGAGTGATTCCCTTATCCTCACAGCGGGGATCAGTTCGCTGATATCAAAAGATCGTACAAGCGGCGCATACGGGGAATAGCGGCTAACTAGAAAAGCGAACTGGCATTTCGAAATAATCGGCAACGTCCCGTCGTCGCTGGAAAAATTGCACTGATCAACCAAGGATGCGTGAAGTATGCCTCTAGCTGTTGTTTTGATCCTGCTCGTCGTCGGCTCTGTTATCTTCCATTTTGTAAGTCCCTGGACTTTTACCCCGTTGGCGTCCAACTGGGAAATGATCGACCTGACCATCGACGTTACCTTCGTCGTTACCGGTATTGTCTTCGTCGTAATCAATCTGTTCATGGCATACGCGATTATAAAGTATCGTTATAAGAAAGATGCTCGTGCCAAGTACGAACCCGAAAACAAAAAGCTCGAATACTGGTTGACCGGGATTACGTCTGTCGGCGTTGCGTTGATGCTCGCGCCCGGCCTGTTCGTTTGGGCGGAGTTCGTCAACGTGCCGGAAGATGCCGATGTCGTCGAGGCCGTTGGTCAGCAATGGCACTGGTCATACCGTTACCCGGGCGTCGACGGCAAGTTCGGCGAAGTCGATGCTGAACGTATATCGAGGGACAACCCGTTTGGCATCGATCCCGCGGACCCGCACGGTCAGGATGATCTCGTCGTAGCGCATCCCGAAGCACATATTCTGCTCGATCAGCCCGTCAAGTTTCTGCTGCGCTCAAAAGACGTATTGCACAACTTCACCGTTGCCCAGTTCCGCGTCAAGATGGACCTGGTGCCCGGCACGCAAACCTATCTCTGGCTGACGCCAACCAAGGCGGGTCGGTTCGAAGTGTTGTGCGAAGAGCTTTGCGGTATTGCGCATCACGCCATGCGCGGCGCAGTCATCGTGGATGAAAGAGCAGACTACGACGCATGGATTGCGAAACAACAGACCTTTGCCGAGTCACAAGCGGTGGTTGCGGGCAACGCCGATATTGGCGCAGCCCAATACGCAGTGTGTGCCGCCTGCCACGGTCAACAGGGGGAAGGCCTGCAGGCGATGAATGCGCCGAAGCTCACCGGGCAAAGTGCCTGGTATATGGAGCGCCAGATCAAGGCCTACCAAAACGGTTTGCGCGGTGTGCATGAAGGTGACACCTACGGCAAACAAATGGCGCCGATGGTAGGGATCCTTGTCAACGACGCGGCAATCGCCAATGTCATTGCACACATCCAGTCGTTGCCGGATACACCGGCGCCACACACGATCGACGGTGACGCGGACAATGGCGCTCGCCTCTATCGGGTTTGCGCGTATTGCCATGGCAAGGACGGCATGGGTAACTGGGCGCTGAATGCGCCTCGCACAGCGGGCATGACCGACTGGTATATGGCGAGGCAGATGCAGTACTTCAAGGACGGTGTCCGCGGCACTCACAAGCAGGACTTTTACGGACAGCAGATGGGCTTTATGGGCGCCATCGTGCAGGACGAGCAGGCAATCAATGACTTGATGGCCTACATCAATACCCTATAGGAATTCGAAGATGTCATCATATGTTGCAATTGCAGATCGCGATCATGAAATCGAACATCACGATCCGCAGACATTCATAACGAAGTACATCTGGAGCCAGGACCATAAGGTCATTGCCATCCAGTACAGCATAACGGCAATTTTCGTCGGCGTGATCGCACTCATCCTGTCGGGCATGATGCGATTGCAGCTCGGCTTTCCTAACGAGTTTGAGTTCATCAATCCGGAGAGCTACTACCAGTTCATTACGATGCACGGCATGATCATGGTGATCTACCTGCTGACAGCATTGTTTCTTGGCGGCTTCGGCAATTATCTGATTCCGCTCATGTGCGGCGCCCGCGACATGGTGTTCCCCTACCTGAATATGCTCAGTTACTGGGCCTACCTTGTATCGGTCATTATCCTGCTGGCAAGTTTCTTCGTGCCGGGAGGTGCGACGGGAGCTGGCTGGACCTTATACCCGCCGCAGGCGATCCTGCCCGGGACGCCGGGTACCGAGTGGGGCATATTGCTCATGTTGCTGTCGCTGGCTGTGTTCATCGTCGCCTTCACAATGGGCGGCCTGAATTACGTCACGACCGTGTTGCAGGCACGCTGCCGTGGCATGACTTTGATGCGCATGCCGTTGTCGGTCTGGGGCATTTTCATCGCAACGGTTCTCGGCTTACTGGCATTCCCGGCACTGCTCGTCAGCGCGATCATGATGTTATTCGACATGAATCTCGGCACGAGTTTTTTCATGCCGGCGATCAGTTCCATGGGTGCTGACCCGGGTTTCACGGGCGGCAGTCCCATCCTGTTCCAGCATTTGTTCTGGTTCTTCGGTCATCCCGAGGTGTACATCGTCGCACTGCCGGCGTTCGGTATTGTGTCGGATCTGCTCAGCGTACATGCTCGCAAGAACATCTTCGGCTATCGCATGATGGTCTGGGCGCTTATCGCGATCGGCGGTTTGTCGTTCGTTGTCTGGGCGCACCACATGTACGTGTCGGGAATGCATCCTTATTTTGGATTCTTTTTCGCGACAACCACTTTGATTATTGCGGTGCCAACGGCGATAAAAGTTTACAACTGGGTACTCACCCTGTGGGAAGGCAACATCCATCTCCGGGTGCCGATGCTGTTCGCGATCGGTTTCATATTTACGTTTATTCATGGCGGATTGACGGGCCTGTTCCTGGGTAATGTCACGATCGATCTGCCGTTGTCAGATACCTATTTCGTGGTCGCCCATTTCCACATGGTGATGGGCGTATCGCCAATTCTCGTGGTATTTGGCGCCATCTATCACTGGTTCCCGAAAATCACGGGCAAGATGTACAACGAGACGCTCGGTAAGTGGCATTTCTGGATGACCTTCCTGGGTACTTACGCGATTTACCTGCCAATGCATTCCTGGGTTTCCAGGGTGTGCCGCGGCGTTACTTCGCAATGGGCAATACGGATTTCCTGCCCGAGTCGGCGCAGGCCTTGAATGCCAGCATCACAATATCGGCCTTATTCGTTGC
>QIHS01000249.1 GCA_003229095.1 Woeseia sp.
CGCTTTAACGCAAGGCCCGGATGCCGTCGTCAAGGCCACCGAGCGTCAGCGGATACATGCGATCTTCCATCAGGTCTCGCGTTAGTTTGATCGAAGGCGTGAAATCCCAGCGCTCTTCAGGCTCGGGGTTCAACCAGATGGCTTTCGGGAAAACGCTGAGTAAACGCTTGATCCAGACAGCGCCGGGCTCTTCGTTCCAATGCTCTACGCTGCCTCCCGCATACACGATTTCATACGGGCTCATGGTGGCATCGCCAACGAACACCAGTTTGTAGTCCTTGCCATATTTGTGTGTGACGTCCACCGTCGGAACTTTCCACAGACTTTCATAGATGAAGTTATGAAAGTAGAAATACTCCAGGTGCTTGAACTCCGTTTTGGAGGCGGAAAAAAGCTCTTCGCATATTCGTACGTGGTCGTCCATTGAGCCGCCGATATCGAGGCACAACAATACTTTGACCGCATTGTGTCGTTCCGGAACCATACGAATATCGAGCAGCCCTGCATTGCGCGCTGTCTTGTCAATCGTATCTTGCAAATCAAGCTGATCTGCCGCGCCTTCGCGCGCGAACTTTCGCAGTTTTCGCAGAGCAACTTTGATGTTGCGCGTTCCCAGTTCAACGCTGTCGTCCAGATTTTTGAATTCGCGACGATCCCATACTTTGGTCGCACGGCGATGACGCGACCCCTTTTGCCCGATACGCACCCCTTCCGGGTTGTAGCCATAGGCACCGAATGGTGATGTGCCCGCCGTACCAATCCACTTATTGCCACCTTCGTGGCGCTCGTCCTGCTCGTCCAGGCGTTCCTGCAATGCCCTCATGAGTTCTTCGAATCCGCCTAACGCCTCAATTCGCGCCCGTTCTTCTTCGGAAAGCAACAGCTCGGCCTGTTTTCGCAGCCACTCATCAGGTAACTCCTCAGCCAGCGATTTGAGGGTGTCTTCAATCCCCCGGAAGTGCGCAGCAAAGATTCGGTCATATCGGTCAAACTTCGACTCATCCTTGACCAGGCAGGTTCGCGACAGATAGTAGAAGTCATCAACACTTTGCCCGGCAACATTCTGTTTCATGGCTTCAAGCAGCGTCAGCAACTCGGTGATGGACGGCTTCATGCCCCCTTCCCTGAGCATGAAAAAGAATTGAATGAGCATGAGAATTTATCGGGGCGACGAATGCCGATCGAGAAAGACCAGTTGCTCGAACAAGTGGACATCCTGCTCGTTCTTCAGCAATGCACCGTAAAGCGGCGGAATCGCGCTGCGTGAATCTCCGGAACGCAAGATTTCCGGCGGGATGTCTTCTGCAACCAGCAGCTTTATCCAGTCAAGTAACTCGGATGTCGACGGTTTCTTCTTAAGACCGCGCACGTCGCGAATCTTGTAGAAAGCGTCCAGCGCTTCTTTTAGCAGGGTCTTTTTCAGTTTGGGATAGTGCACATCAACGATGTCCGCCATCGTATTTTTGTCTGGAAACTTGATGTAATGGAAGAAACAGCGGCGCAGGAACGCGTCCGGCAATTCTTTTTCATTGTTGCTGGTGATGATGACGACAGGACGATTGCGCGCCTTGACGAGTTGCTTGGTCTCGTAGACAAAAAATTCCATTCGATCCAGTTCCTGCAAGAGATCGTTCGGAAATTCGATATCGGCTTTGTCTATCTCATCGATCAGCAGGACCGGTTGCTTATCGGACGCAAAAGCCTCCCAGACTTTGCCGCGAATAATGTAGTTTGCGATATCGTGAACCCGATCGTCTCCAAGCTGGGAATCGCGCAATCTCGCAACGGCGTCGTAATCGTACAGCCCCTGTTGTGCCTTGGTGGTCGATTTAATGTGCCATTCGAAAAGCGGTTTGCCGAGCGCATTCGCAACCTCGATTGCCAGTTGCGTCTTGCCTGTGCCCGGCTCACCCTTGATCAGAATAGGTCGCTCCAGCGTGACCGCTGCATTGACCGCCATTTTCAAGTCATCGGTCACAATATAGGTCGCGGTACTGGCGAATTTTTTGTCAGTCATCAGTCGTTTCCGATTCGGCTTTTGTACCGGCCAAGTATCGATGTTGGTCCATTCAGGTTCAAGCAGGTATTGCTCATTGCGTTGCTGCGGGCTTTAGCGTCAACGTGTGCATTGGCTCGCCCGGCAGAAATGGCGTCGCGCGCCCATGCACCCAGTCATCGTGTCCCAGGCGGTAGTAGTCAGACAGCGGATGCCCGCTCTGACCGGCAGGAATGTGCAGGTAACCATTGGCTTCATCGCCCGGCGAGACCGCAAATCGTTCCGATGCGCCAAAAGACGATGACTGCGCACGCGGTACATTTGAGTCGCCAGCCAGTTGATCTGCCGGCATATCAATCCAGCGTGACAAAAACGGAATCGCCCGACTCAATGGATGGCGTATTGCCGCCGTATTCAGCTCACCCCAGGTGCGCATTTCGAGGCCATCGGTGTAGTTTTGCGCGTAATACTCGATATTCGTGTCGATTGCCTGCAACAACAGGTCGTCCCAGTCCGCATACTCGTCGGTCAACAGGTGAACGGGCTTTTGCGTCACCAGCGACCAAAGCGGACCTTCAAACTGGTTGCTGATTCTCAGTCGTGTATCTTCGCCGTATTTGTCCAGCACCGGACGCATCATCATCGCGATGGCCTGTTGCCGAACCTCGATGCGAAATGCCCTCACAAGTCGGTAACCCGTCGATTCCGGCGCGGCTCGGGGGATCCAGTCCAGCACCAGCTGACGATACTCTGTTCGACCCGCGTCTCCGGCTATCGCGGACGATGTCAACGTCGCAAGCAACAGCTCGCGCCATCGGTTCAGGAAAAGCGCAGCGTCATCCAACTGAATTGCGAGCATATCCTCAGGCGAGAACTCGTCTATCGCAAACAGGCCGTCACGTATTTGCGTCGCGCGGGCGCCCAGGTCATAGCCGCCATCACCGATGATGTTCAGCGCCTCTCCGTCAACCACTCTGCCGTTCGCTGTCCAGATGCGGCCGGACTCAGGATTCAGGATGCGCGGATATTGTTCGGCAGGAACCCAGCCATCCCATCCTTCGCGCTCACTCCAGTCCGCCGGCAACTGTGAGCTAGCGCCAACGCGACGTGGAATCCTGCCGGCAATCGTCCAGCCGATGTTGCCCTCGGCATCGCCAACCACAAAATTCTGCGGCGGCATGCCAATTCGATTGCCAACGTCCATCGCTGCCTCAACATTCGACACTGCTTCCAGATCCAGGTGGCCGAGATTCACAGCGTCAATATGATGCGCAATCCAGCTCACCGCGATCAACTGTTCGGGCGCCGCGTTAGTCTCAAGTAGCGGACCCCAGACTGTTTCGCGGACTTGTAGAATTTCCGGCGGCTGGTCTTTCACCAGGATGATTTCCTGGTGCGTCACGATCGACTTTTGTCCATCCGGTGTTAGGTAGGTACCCGGTGCGTCACCCGGCTTGATGACAACCGCGTCCGTCCAGTCGCCATAGCTATTGGTGTTCGCCCAGGCGACCTGTCCATTGCTGCCTGCAACAAGAATCGGCGTTCCCGGCAGCGTCACCCCATTGAGGTCAATCGCCGTGTCCCCGGTGACGCGCAAGCGTGCCCGATAAAAAATGCCTGTTGCGGAGATGTCCAGATGCATGTCATTGGCGACGATCGCTGCACCGTTTTTCGTCAGGTGTCCCGCAACTGCCCAGTTGTTACTGCCCGGTATAGGCTGTTCGAGCCAGTCTTTCGAGACGCTGGCGGTGTTTGTCCCGCGCAGGATGAACTCCTCAGGCCCCGGCAATTGAATGGCATCTCGCGCGCTGCCGGTGATCGGTGCGTCCCATTCTGTGCCCGCAGGAAACAGCCAGTTAAAAGCAGCCTCAGGAAGCGCGCTGTGAGCAAGCCCGCGGCGCACATCCCGGTTCGCGGTCGAATCATTCAGATCCAGGAACATTGCGTATACCACCAACAAAGAGTCGGCCTGCTGCCACGGACGCGGCTCGGTGCGGAGTAAATAGTATTCGAATGGCTTCACGCCGAGCCCGGTTAGCCCGTCATTTACGCCGTCTGCGTACGCCTGCAGGACAAGCTCTTCCGCGGGCTCCAGATTCATCAAAACCTGCTTGGCCCGGCTACGAAAACGGTGCAGGCGGGACTGCTTATCAATGCCTAACGCAATTTCTCCGAATATTTCGGCAAGCTCGCCCGATGCTTTTCGCCGCGTGAGATCCATCTGGAAAAACCGATCCTGGCCATGTGCATATCCGGTCGCATACGCAAGATCGAAGCGATTGTTCGCGGTGATAACAGGAATGCCGCTGGCGTCGCGTTCAATACTCACCTCAGCACGCAGGTGACGAACCGTGATCTCACCGTCCAGTTGCGGCAGACTTCTTGCCAATACGATGTAAACAACAGCAACGCTGACCACGACCAGCGTAGCTGCAACAACCAGGAACCTGACGAGCATTCTTTTCATTTCTTGCCTTTATTCGGGTATTGCGCGAAGTTCAGACGGACCCACTGACCTCGACAATCTGCATTGAATTGGTGCTGCCGGAGACACCGCTCAAGTCGCCCTTCGTGAAGATGACGTGATCGCCCTCTTCAACGAGCCGATTATTGAGCAGTGTTGAGAAAATACTGCGATACAGAAGGTGCTTATCCGTTTCCTCTATCGAAAATGACACCGGGTATACACCTCGATAAAGCGTCACCCTGCGACTGGTCGCATCATGTGGCGTAAAAGCGTAGATCGGGATGTCAGATCGAATTCTCGACATCCACAGGGTCGTCGAACCGGATTCTGTCAGCGCGATGATCGCTCTCACATTCAGGTGATTTGCGGTGTACATCACTGCCATCGCTATCGCCTCATCAACCTCCTTGAATCGGTCATCGAGACGATGTGTGGTTCGCCCTCTTGCCAGCGAGTGTTTTTCGGCACCGACGCACACATTACTCATGGCCGATACTACGGCAACAGGGTATTTTCCAACCGCGGTTTCGGCCGACAACATGACGGCGTCCGTACCATCCATCACTGCGTTCGCGACATCAGATACTTCCGCCCTTGTCGGCGTCGGACTGTTGATCATCGACTCCATCATTTGTGTCGCGGTGATGACGACCTTATTCTTGCGGCGAGTGAGTCTGATAATATTCTTCTGCATGCCGGTCAATTCTGCATAGCCCATTTCGACACCAAGATCGCCTCGCGCAACCATAATGGCATCGGCGGCGTCGATAATAGAGTCAATACAGTCCAGCGCCTCGGCTCTTTCAATCTTGGCAATAATCGCACCGTTTCCTCCGGCGGTCCGCAACAGGTCGCGGGCTTCACGGACGTCATCGGCGCTGCGTACGAATGAGACAGCAAGATAGTCCATCTGCATCTCGGCGGCGAAGCGAATGTCCGAACGGTCCTTGTCGGTCAACGCAGGCGCGGACAGGCCACCGCCCTCGCGATTGATTCCTTTGTGGTCAGACAGCACGCCGCCTACCAACACAGTGCAGTGAATCCTTGTGCCATCAACCCGCTCAACTTTGAGTGTCATCTGGCCATCATTGAGCAACAGGATGTCGTTCTGGTTGACATCTTTGTGCAAGTCCTCATACGCGACACCCACACCGTCCTGGTTGCCATCACTCTCGCCGATAGAGGCGTCAATGAAAAATCTGTCGCCAACATTCAGAATCACGCTATTGTTTTCGAATCTTCGAATACGAATCTTCGGTCCCTGCAGATCGCCAATGACGCCGATGACACAGCCGCTTTTCTCCGCCACCTCGCGCAAACGCAGCAGGCGCTCCTTCTGTTGCGCCTGGTCGCCATGGGAAAAGTTGAAACGTGCCAGGTTGAGGCCCGCCTCCATCATGTCGCCCAGCGTTGCAAGGTCATCCGTTGCCGGGCCGAGGGTGGCAATTATCTTCGTTCGTCTTCGCATGGGCGCAATTATTGCACACGTTAATTAGTATCGCGCCGCGCATTCTCATTGCCGCTCGCGGCGACCTCCGGCTCGCTACTGTCGCGGACCGGCAAAACCGTTATGCTGAACCTTCCATTACAAGACTGATTAGGGTCCGCAAACCATCATGATCAACCGCCGCCGCTTTCTTCAATCGCTGACAATCGCCAGCACCGCACCGTTAAGTTGCCTCGCGCAAGGCAAACAGGCAGGCACCGAAGTGTTGAGGCCCGACCCTGGCAAAATTCTGGATCTGCCGGCGGGCTTTAGCTATACGGTGATCGCGAAGCGCGGTGAGGAAATGAACGACGGTCTGCTCGTCCCGGGCCTTCCCGACGGCATGGCCGCATTTCCAGGCAATGACGGCCAGGTCATCCTGGTCTGCAATCATGAGCTGCATCCTTACGAAGTTGCCGAGAGTCCGTTCGGCCGGCGCGCGGAGCGCCTCAATGCGTCGAACGCGCGCGACCTGTACGACAACGGCTTTGGCAATTCACCTGCGCTGGGTGGCACAACGACCATTCACTACGATCCTGTCGCCCGCCAGCGCACACATATGCATATGAGCCTGTTGGGCACGGAGAATAATTGTGCGGGCGGGCCGACGCCCTGGGGCAGCTGGCTCACTTGTGAGGAGTGTTTCTTCGATGTCGGCACGTCGTTTGAACGAGGTTACGTTGTGCAGCGCGAAAAAGAGCACGGCTATATTTTTGAAATTCCGTCGCTGGCAATGTCGGCGGTAGACCCGGTGCCGCTGACCGAGATGGGTCGTTTTGAGCATGAGGCAGCCGCGGTCGATCCGGCGAGTGGCATCGTCTATCTCACTGAAGATCGGCACCAGAGCCTGCTCTACCGCTTCCTGCCAAACGTTCCAGGCCAGTTGATCAAGGGCGGGCGTTTGCAAGCGCTCGGCGTAAAAGGACGAGCGCGCTTTGACACCCGCAACTGGCGCGATCCTGGTGGCATGTTGGTCGGTCAGGAGGTCGAGACAAGCTGGATCGACCTTGAAGACCCCGACGTTAGAGAGAACGATCTGCGCCTGCGCGGATACGAAAAGGGTGCGGCAGTCTTCGCCCGTGGAGAAGGACTCTGCTACGCCGCTGGCGAGATCGTCATGACAGCTACCATTGGCGGGCCCGAGCG
>QIHS01000398.1 GCA_003229095.1 Woeseia sp.
CCAACGATTTCTATGTGTCCGCTGACTGAGTCGGCGCCAATATCTGCGTCATACACCGTACTTGTGATCTTGCCAGTGACAGAATTGAGCTGCTGATCGCCCAGCACGTCCTCAACCTCAATGCTCGCTGTGACCGTACTGATGTGTAGAGAGCTCGCTTCGGGCACGTTGATGACCAGGTTACTTTCAATTCTCCCCGAATTATTGCGTGGCACTTTGACCTTGATAGTGATCTTGTCGTCTTTTCTTTCGAACACCAGCTCTTCAACATTCGAACCAAGATCCCCGCTGATCTCCACCTGGTTTCTTGACCAGCCGCGCACTTCAACCGATCCGGAAATATTCGAAATCTTGACATCGCCGTCTTCCGCCGCGTCCAATGTCTCTTTGATATTGGTTGCGGCAAGCGATGCCGTACTCACGAGACTCAATAAAATTACGTTAATCAGTTTCCTCATCCTCACTCCCTTCTTTCAGCCGGGCATCGCCCCTTCCGACTGAAATCGAATTCCAATAGCTGTTAAATATCACCCCGGCGCATCGCGGCGCTGGTAATTCCGTCCACCTTCATCATCAAAGACAGTTCGTCGCGGTAAGTGCCCAGCAACAACTCCTGCAACAACACGTTGTCCGGCTCTTCAGCCAGCGCCTTGTTAATGTCTTCGATTGCCTGCCTGATCGTCTCAATGTTGGCGATCACTTCGTCGCGCGCCTCCGGCGGCAGCTTCTCCAGCGCATCGTCCAGGTTTGCAGCCAGTCCCCTGCGTGCATCCTGGTAGTCCGGCCCCAAATTGTATTGGCTGCCAAAGCTGCCGGAGACGGGCTCGAAAATAAGTGTCGGTGTGCCGGCTACCACTGTCGTCTGCAAATCGCTGTCGTTCATCGCGACGTATGTCAGTCCTGATGACGCACCGATCAGCAGGATTACCGCAGCCGCCTGTGCCCACACAGAGCCTTGCATTGCACTTTGTAGTCGCGGTCTTTGCGGACGTGCCGGCTCTGCAAGCGCCCCGGCAATGTCCGGCCACAAATCTCGCTCCGGTGTGACCGATACATCAAGCTTCGCAGCGCGGGCCATGATTTTCTCATCAATGTTCTTGTCGTCTGAACCGTTCATGAACTTTCCATATCAAGTTGTTGCGCCAGCAACCTGCGTGCGCGACTGAGCTGTGCCTTGCTGGTGCCCTCGGCAACTCCCAACATGTCGCCAGTCTCACGATGGCTGTATCCGTACACTGCGTGCAACACGAACACATGTCTTGCACCACTGGGTAGTTCGTTTATCGCCTGTTCCAGGTCCTGCAATTCGCCGTCATCGTTAATCGACTCACGTGTCGGCGCGATGACGGCCACCGCCCGAATCCTGTCCTGCTCGCGGCGCGACTTTCGCATCCGACCAAGCACGGTATTGACCGCGACCCGGTGCATCCAGGTGCCAAATGCACTTTCTCCGCGAAATTTTTGCAGTTTGCTCCAGGCCTGGATAAATGCGTCCTGGGTGCAGTCCTCAGCCTCACTGACGTTTCCGGTCATACGCAGGCAAAGGCCGTAAACCTTACCGACGTGGGCCCGGTAGAGCTTTTCGAAAGCATGCGAATCCGCAGCCTTGGCCTGTCGCACCCAACGCGCCTCGTCGGTGGCACTATCGGCCACCTCAGACAACGCACTGACACGCGAATCGATTTGCCTCGTTTTGGCGGTCATTTGCAGTTGCAACGATCCCCACTCCCCATCCTTTAGTTCTTTGATGATGCCCAGCCATCATCGGTTTAAATTGGCTGCGTTTATCAAGCAAATTATTGATTTTGGCTGAGTTTTTTATTGATTCTGGTATTATGCCTCAGGTTTTGGAATGTGCAGCCGCCTCTGGTCCGCACACAAAAACAAGAAAAAAATATGGCAAACAGGCAAATATTCCCGGTGGCGGGCGACAAGCCCGAAACCGATCGCCCAACAGGGGCGTATTGATGGCTGGTCGATCAATTCTCTACCTGGGCGACAGCGAATTTACCGCCGGATTCTGCAACAAGCTGGAAGCCTACGCCTGTTGCAGCGCGCTTGTCCGGCACACCGCTTTGACCATTCCGGACAATGCGCCGAAGCAAATCGACCTCATTTTCTTCGAGCCAGGCCCGGTCACAGCCAAGTCCGGCCCGTCGTTGCAAACCATGATCGGCGATCTTGCCCCTTACCCCATTGTCGCAGTCGTTAGCCGGGACAAGGAACATCGTGGCATAGCCGCATTGCAAGCGGGTGCGCAGGGCTACCTCTGTGTCGATGACGCCGGCCATGAGGAGATTGAAAAAATAATCGACTTCGCGGTGCAGCGACAGAAACTGCTGGCACGTCTTTCCGAGACCGACAGCACTGTTCTTTCAATACTAAAAAGCATTAATGACGGTGCGATCGTCGTCGATCATCACGGCCATGTTCTTGAGATCAATCCTGCAGCTCGCTCTATCTTAAGTCTCGGTGCTCGTGAACAGACCGACGACCAATGGGCGCGCACGTTTTGCAATATGACGGCAGATGGTGTGACGACAATCCCTCACGACGACCTGCCGCTCGTCAAAGCATGTCGCGGCCTGAAATTTTCCAACCAGGTGGCGTCCTACCGGGTGCCCGACCAGGGTGATACGATTCTGAGCATCAACGGCCAGGGGCTTTTTGACAGCAACCGCACTTTGGTTGGCGGTGTCATCACGTTTCGTGACACGACGGACATCATGCGCCGCACCAGTGACCTTGAGAAAAAAGCGCAGTACGACGACCTCACACACTTGCCGAATCGCCGCCTGTTTACGCAGCAGTTAAAAAAGGCGATGGGCCGCAGCCAGCGCAGCGATCGGCCGCTTGCCGTTCTTTTCATCGACCTCGATCGCTTCAAGTCGGTCAATGACACGCTCGGGCACGATGTTGGCGACGAACTGTTACGCCAGGTCGGCGCCCGACTGAACAAGAACCTGCGCGTCGGGGATTTCTGCGGGCGCTGGGGCGGTGATGAGTTTGTTGCCTGCCTGGAAGATTTTGGCGAAACGCCCAATGCGGCAGCGGCGGCGCAGAAACTTGTCCTGATTCTTTCTGACAAGTACGACGTAAAAGGCAGCGAAGTCTACGCAACACCCAGCATCGGCATTGCGATCTATCCCGGTGCCGGCGAAACCGCAGAGCGCCTGATGAAAGCCGCCGACCTGGCGATGTACCAGGCCAAGAATCGTGGCGGAGGTCGATTTCAATATTATTCCAGTTCACTCAATACCAAGCTCGAGCAGCGCGAAGAGCTCGAGCTTGGACTGCGACACGCGCTTGTTCGCGACGAATTTTTGTTGCATTACCAGCCGCGCATCGATGTCAACAACGGGCGTCTTATCGGGCTGGAAGCGCTGATTCGCTGGCAACATCCTCGTTTTGGATTGCTGCCGCCGGCGCGCTTTCTCTCCATTCTGGAAAGCAGCGGCTTGATTCATTCTGCGGGCGAATGGGTCATCAACACTGCATGCAGACAGCTTGCGTCATGGCAGCGTAAATTTGAACTGCCGAATCTTTCTGTTGCCATCAATCTGTCACAGCAACAACTTAAACACGGACGGCTGGTTGAAACGGTTGCCGCAGCGATTTCCAACAACGCACTCGATGCGGGTTGCATTGAACTCGAAATTGGCGACGGTGAAATCGTGCGACAACGTTCTGCAGAACTTGAAACGCTGCACCGCTTAAGAGCGCTTGGAATTCGCCTGTCCCTCGATCATTTCGGCACTCGCGATGTCTCGTTCAGCTCACTGGATACCGGCGTGATCGACAGCTTTGTGCTGGATCAGTCCCTGATTCAGGATGTTGAGGTAAACGGCAGTCACCAGCGCATTGTTCGTGCTGCCATCGCCATGGCACGTGGGCTCGATATAGAAGTCGCCGCGGAAGGCGTCGAGACAATTGACCAACTCGAATTCCTGCGGAGCTGCAATTGTGATCTTGCGCAGGGCTTTTTGATCAGCCGCCCGATGCAGGCAGAGAAAGTTGCGCGAATTCTGCGCAGTGAGATTGCGGG
>QIHS01000062.1 GCA_003229095.1 Woeseia sp.
TTTTGCCAAACTGGACTTGCGCGTGCGCCTCGGCACCGGCATTGATGACAACGTATTTCGATCGCCTGCGATTCCTTACGTTGATCTAGCCGATGCAGCACAACCATTGATCACGCCTAATGTTCAAAGCGGTGTTTATGTGCCTTTCAGTTTACGTGCGAAGTACAAAGTAAACAGCCTGGAGAACGAGGGCTTCTTCGGCAGCTATCGTTTTGGTGGTCGTTTTTACCAGGATACAAACCTTAAGAACGCGAATGAATTACTGCAGGAAATTGCCTTTGGCAGTGAGTACCACCGCAAGGACGAGGAAAGTGAAACGCGCGTGTACAGCGCGTTTAAAATCGAATCGCGCAGCACGACGAGACTTACTACGACCCGGATAACGGAATTGGCCGCGATGTTGGCGGCGTGGATATCTCTGATCGCCTGTCCTATCTGCGCTATGGCCCTGAGTTCTGGATGCGCAAGCGATACGGGGCACTGACACTGGGCGCACGGACGAAGGGCCAGTTGTGGAATTACGAAGATACCGAAGTGGTTCCGGAATACGATCATGAGTATTGGGCGCTCGGCATCAGTGGCCAGTATAAATTTACGCGAACATCGCTTCTGCGCCTCACCGCGGACTATTACACGCGGCGATTCGGCGACCGACCGTCGTTTGAACTGGACGGCACACAGCCGCTCGGCAATACGACCGTTCGCTATGACTACACCAAAGTCGGCGTTGAGGCCCGCCAACGAATAACGAATGCCATGTGGTTTAGTGTCGAATATGCGCGAACAGAGAGGGAAGATCGGCACGTTGGCTACAACAGCTATGTTCGTGACGAATACGGTGCCGCCTTCCACTTCCGTCTCGGCCAGCGATTTGACCTGGAAGCGTCGGGACGCTACTACATCTACGACTACGAAAATGCGTTTGCATTCCAGGAGCCCGCGGCAGGCCGCAAGACCCTGGAAACATTTCGTGCCCGCATCATTGCCACCTACGAGATGACAGAAAATCTGGAGCTGGTTGCAGAATACTCGCTACGCAATATCGATTCGAATGATTCGCGCATTGCCTATCGTCGTGGACAGGCAATCCTCGCGATTCGATGGTCTCAATGACAGATCAATAAGCTGACAGTGCGCCGAATTATCTCCCGCCCGGCTCACTGATTCTTTGTTAGACTGCGCTCCCTGAAAAGCCTCTTTCGGCCCAAAAAAAGCAGTCATGGACGTCACCCCGATTCTCGAATCGCTCAACGAAGCGCAGCGCAAGGCGGTCACCGCTGTTGCGGATCCGCTTCTGGTTATTGCCGGGGCCGGCAGCGGCAAAACCCGGGTTCTTACACATCGCATTGCCTGGCTGATTGACGTCGAAGGCGTATCGCCACAGGGCCTGCTCGCGGTCACTTTTACCAACAAGGCAGCCGCAGAGATGCGCGCCCGGGTCGAGTCGCTGCTGAAGATGCCGGTTAATCACCTCTGGATTGGCACGTTTCACGGGCTGGCACATCGACTGCTGCGTCGTCACTGGCAGCAAGCGCGGCTGCCGCAGAACTTTCAGATCATTGACTCCGACGATCAACTCAGAATCATCAAGCGACTCATCAAGAACCTGGAACTCGATGATGACAGCTGGGGGGCGCGTGAAGTTCAGTACTTCATCAACAAACAGAAAGACGAAGGCCTGCGGCCGCACCACCTCGATGATGAAAAGGACCCTAATCGCCGTCAGCAGATCGCGCTTTACCGGCAGTACCAGGAAATCTGTGACCGCGGCGGTTTAGTTGATTTTGCCGAACTGCTGCTACGCGCCCATGAGCTTTGGCGGGACAATGCGGATTTGCTCGCGCAGTACCAGCGGCGCTTCAGGCATCTGCTGGTGGATGAGTTCCAGGATACCAACGCGATCCAATACGCGTGGCTGCGTTTGCTCGCAGGAAAAACCGGCGTACCGTTTGTGGTCGGCGACGACGACCAGTCGATTTACCGCTGGCGTGGCGCCCGGGTTGAACACATCGGGCAATTCCAACGGGATTTTCCGCGCGCCGGCATGATCAAACTGGAGCAGAATTACCGCTCGACCAAAACCATACTCGATGCCGCCAACGCGGTCATCGTCAATAATTCTGCACGACTCGGCAAAAACCTGTGGACCGAGGGTGCGCAGGGGGAACCTATTCGGGTTTACTCCGCTTACAACGAACGTGACGAAGCTAATTTTGTCGTCGGCAAACTGCGTGACTGGAGCGAGCAGGGCAATGCTCGCGCGGACGCGGCCGTGCTCTATCGCTCCAATGCACAGTCGCGAGTACTTGAAGAAGCGCTCATCAACGCACGACTTCCGTATCGCGTCTATGGCGGTCTGCGCTTCTTCGAACGACAGGAAATCAAAGACGCGCTCGCCTATCTTCGCCTGATATCGCACCGCGAAGATGACAGCGCTTTTGAGCGCATCGTGAACCGGCCGACGCGTGGCATTGGTGCCAGAACGCTGGAAGAAATGCGCAGTTATGCCCGGGCTAACAGCTGTTCGATGTGGCGCGCTGCGGGAGCAGTTGCGAGTGATGCGCTCAGTGGCAGAGCTTCTTCTGCAGTCGTCGTTTTTCTGAATCTGATCGAGCGCATGGCCAAAGACACCGATGGTTTGCCATTAAACGAACAAGTGGACCAGGTAATCCACTCAAGCGGGCTGGTAGAGTTTTTTCGCAAAGAAAAAGGCGAGCGCGGCGAAACGCGCATCGAAAACCTGGAAGAGCTAGTGAGTGCGGCCAGGGGTTTCGTGCCGGATCCAGCCGATGACATGTCACCGCTCGATGGCTTCCTGTCGCATGCAGCACTCGAGTCCGGCGAGGGTCAGGCAGATGCATGGGAAGATTGCGTGCAACTGATGACCATGCACTCTGCAAAAGGTCTCGAGTTCTCGCTGGTATTTCTTTGCGGTATGGAAGACGGCTTGTTTCCACACCAGCGGTCAATCAACGACCAGGCTGGCCTCGAGGAAGAACGCCGTTTGTGTTACGTCGGCATCACCCGCGCGAAAAAGACACTCTATATTACGCATGCCGAGCAACGGCGCCTGCATGGCACCGACAGCTTTGCGCAGGCATCACGCTTCATTGCAGAAATTCCGGATGAACTCGTAGAGGAAATTCGGCCCCGCGTGCAGGTCAGCAGACCAATGCGCCCGGCGGCGAATGCCAGAAGACGCTCGGGTGGCAGCATCGCACCGGGGTCCGAGATAGGCGTCCGCCTGGGTCAGCGCGTTCGGCACGCAAAATTTGGCGAGGGTGTCATCATGAATTGCAGCGGGCAGGGCTCACATGCTCAGGTTGAGGTTAATTTTGAGACCGCCGGCACAAAAATCCTTGTGTTTGCGTATGCCAATCTCGATCTGATGTAAAATAAAGTCCGGGCTAACGGTGTAGCGCTAATGAAAATACTAATCCTCGGTGCCGGTCAGGTCGGATCGTCTGCGGCCTATCATCTGTCCCGTGAAGAGGCCAACGAAGTAACCGTGGTTGATACGCGCAGTGACGTTTTGCGTGAACTGCAGGACAGGCTCGACATTCGCACCATTGTTGGTCATGCCGCCTACCCAGATGTCCTCGAACGGGCCGGTGCCGATGACATGGACATCATTGTCGCATTGACTGACAACGACGAAACCAACATGGTCGCCTGCCAGGTCGCCTATACCGTTTTTCACACGCCCACCAAAATCGCACGCATTCGCTCGGCCGAGTATATGAACGCGCACAAACTGTTTACCCAGGATGCCATTCCGGTTGACGTACGTATCAGCCCGGAGCAACTGGTTTGCGAATATGTTGAGCAATTGATCCTCTACCCCGGCGCGCTGCAGGTACTGGACTTTGCGAACGGGCGGGTGCGCCTGATCGGTGCCAAGGCGGATCGGAGTGGCTCGCTGGTCGGCAAGAAAATTGCGGCGCTAAAGGAACACATTCCGAACACCGAGGGGCGCATTGCCGCTATTTATCGTGACCGAAAGTCGCTGCAGCCCGATGGGGACACCATCATTCGGGAAGGAGATGAAATCTATTTCATCGCCGCACGACAGGACGTGCGCGTATTCATGAGTGAAATGCGCAAACTTGAGGATCCGGTGCGTCGCGTGGTGATTGCCGGCGGCGGCAATATCGGTGTGCGGCTCGCGCTCGCGCTCGAGCAAAACAACCAGGTGAAAATTATCGAGCGCGACAGGAAAAGAGCGCGCCAGATATCGGAACAGTTAAACAAGGCAATCGTGCTGGTGGGTGACGCTGCTGATGAAGAATTGTTGCTTGAGGTCGATGTATTTTGCGCGCTCACCAATGCTGAGGAAGCCAACATATTGTCGGCGATGCTCGCTAAACGACTCGGCGCGCACAAAGTCATGGCATTGATTAATCGCCCTTCGTATGCGGAACTGGTGGAGTCCGGCTCTATCGATATCGCTATATCACCACAACAGGTCACCATCGGCTCGCTGCTGGCACATGTTCGACGTGGCGATGTCGTAAAAGTGCACGCACTCAGGCGTGGCGCAGCGGAAGCCATTGAAGCGGTTGCGCATGGTGACAAGAACGCATCAAAGGTTGTTGGCCGTAGAATCGATGAACTCGACCTGCCGCGCGGCACCAGCATTGTCACGATCGTTCGCGGCACCGAAGTCATCATGGCACATCACGATACCGTGATTGAAACGGACGATCATGTCATTCTCTTTATGACCGATCGGCGTAAGATCGACAAGATCGAGAACCTTTTTCAGGTCGGCGTTTCATTCGTCTGACCGGACCGTTGAGCGTCAGACAATAAAAACACACAAAGAATGACACGACGATGAACTGGACTGTCGCACAACGCATTCTCGGTCTCTTGCTGATGATGTTCAGCGTGACGATGCTGCCGCCGCTTTTCTTCAGCGTATTGTTTAACGATCAGTCGTGGCTTCCGTTTGTGCAAAGCTTCGTACTTATCCTCCTGGCTGGCCTGGTGGTCTGGTATCCCGTGCGAAATCGCAGCAAGGACCTGCGCCTGCGTGACGGCTTTTTAATCGTCGCCTCCTTCTGGACCGTGCTGGGAACCGCCGGTGCGCTACCACTTTATCTTGCCGATATGCCGGCGATGTCGCTGACTGACGCGATATTCGAATCGATGTCCGGGCTGACGACCACGGGTGCCACGGTATTGACTGGATTGGATTCGCTGCCGAAATCGATTCTCTATTACCGCAGTCAACTACAGTGGTTTGGCGGCATGGGAATCATCGTGCTCGCCGTTGCCGTTCTGCCCATGCTGGGTGTTGGCGGCATGCAGCTTTATCGTGCCGAGACGCCCGGCCCCGTCAAAGACACCAAACTGACACCACGTATTACGGAGACCGCCAAGGCGCTGTGGTATGTCTACTTGAGTTTTACCCTGCTGTGCATGGGCAGTTATATGCTGGCTGGCATGCCCTGGTTCGATGCTTTGTGTCATGCGTTCTCGACCGTTGCCATTGGTGGGTTCTCGACCCATGACCTCTCGATGGGGTACTTCAACAGTACTGCAATTGACCTGGTGGCAATTGTTTTCATGATATTGGCGGGGGTCAATTTTTCGCTGCACTTCTTTGCCTGGAAGAGCATTTCGATAAAGCACTACGTTAAGGATCCTGAGTTTCGCGCTTATATGTTTGTCTTGCTGATCGTATCGGCAATCACAATCGTGTCTTTGGTTGCTCTTGGCACGTACACCGACGCCGACGACTCGCTCATCAGGGGCCTGTTTCAGGCAGTTTCAATCGCGACCACCACTGGATTTACGACTGCGGACTACTCCGCCTGGCCGGGTGCGTTGCCCGTGCTGCTCATTTTTGCGAGTTTCATCGGCGGTTGCGCAGGCTCTACCGCTGGCGGTATCAAGGTGATTCGGTGGTTGCTGATTGCGAAGCAGGGCGCCCGCGAAATTACGCGCCTGGTACACCCCAGCGCAGAAATTCCGGTCAAGCTCGGCGCAAATGCCGTGCCCTTCCGTGTTGTCGATGCGGTGTGGGGTTTCTTTTCCGTCTACATCGTCGTTTTCGGCGTGATGCTGCTCGCAATGATGTCGACCGGGCTCGATCAGGTCAGTGCATTCTCCGCGGTCGCAGCGACGCTCAACAATCTTGGCCCGGGGCTGGGAGAGGTTGCAAATGGTTTCATGACCGTCAGTGACACGGGTAAATGGATCGCGATTGTTGGCATGTTGCTTGGGCGGCTTGAAATCTTCACGCTGCTGGTCCTGATTTCGCCGACATTCTGGCGACACTAGTGGAGAAAAGACCACCTGCGTTTGTCACTGCAATTGACAGATTCAGTGTTGCGACAGGCCACGCCGCGGCCTGGTTGACACTGGCTATGGTGATCGTAAGTTTTGTCATCGTCGTCATGCGTTATGTCTTCGATATCGGTTTCATCTGGATGCAGGAATTGCTCACCTGGATGCATGCAGCGGTTTTCATGTTCGGGGCCGCCTATACGCTGCAACGAGACGAGCATGTTCGTGTCGATATATTCTATCGTGACATGAACCAGCGCCGGCGCGCGATTGTCAACCTGTTCGGTGTTGCCTTCTTTGTTTTCCCTCTATGCGTCTTCCTTGTCTATTCGGGTTTCGATTACGTTAGCGCCTCGTGGCAACAACACGAAATATCTCGCAATGCGGGTGGCTTGCCATACCCGCTGATTCCGCTGTTGAAGTCCGCTCTGATACTGATGCCGGTCGCGGTCGCGTTGCAGGCTTTGTCCCTCGCGCTTCGCTCGATCAGTGATATGGCACGAGGCTGACGATGGAATGGCTTGCGCTGTTATTGTTTCTCACGGTTATCCTGCTGTTGCTTGCCGGTTTTCCGGTCGCTTTCTCACTCGGGGGAACAGCGCTGCTATTCGCCTTTGCCGGTGTCATCAGTGGCGGTTTCGAGGCCGCGTTTTTGTCCGCACTTCCAAGCCGAATCTTCGGCATCATGAGCAACGAGACGCTGATCGCGGTGCCGCTTTTTGTGTTCATGGGCATCACGCTGGAACGTGCCCGAATCGCCGAGGATCTGCTCGAAACACTCAGTGACCTGTTCGGCTCGTTGCGCAGTGGCTTAGGCATCTCTGTCACGCTGGTCGGCATGCTGCTGGCGGCAAGCACCGGCATTGTCGGTGCAACTGTCGTCACCATGGGGCTGTTGTCTTTGCCCACCATGCTCAAGCGCGGTTATTCGCCGGAAATCGCAACCGGAACGATCTGCGCGTCCGGCACATTGGGGCAGGTCATTCCACCATCCATCGTGCTGGTCATGCTCGGTGACGTCATCTCGTCTGCTTATCAGCAGGCACAGCTGTCGCAGGGCATTTTTTCGCCGGAGTCAGTATCCGTCGGTGATCTTTTTGCGGGTGCGCTGATTCCAGGGTTGATGCTGGTATTGATGTATGTGGCATACCTTCTGCTGGTATCGATTTTCAATCCAAACGCAATGCCCGCGTCCGATGCGCCTGTCGAGAAGGTGTCTCTGGCCCGTATACTGCGCGCACTTGCCCCGCCGATGATTCTGATTCTCGGCGTGTTGGGCTCAATTCTCGTCGGTATCGCAACACCGACGGAGGCGGCAGGCGTCGGTGCGATGGGCGCGTTGCTGATGGCAATGCAGCGAAGTGCAATGTCTTTCGACCGTTTGAGGGAAATCATGCGCG
>QIHS01000400.1 GCA_003229095.1 Woeseia sp.
CTTTGACCGCCTGAGCTCAACCAATTCTTCGCCTGCGCCCGCAAATTTCCAGCCAGACCAAACGACTTCTTTCTCCAAACCTGACGCTGACTCATGTTGCCAGACCCCCTACCCGATTAACCGCTGCCATTACAAACTTCAAAATTTTCCGTAGTACCCTTCTTTGAGCGCGTCAAACAGGTTGGCCGCTGTATGCACCTCCCCATCGTACTCAATCTCTTCATCGCCTTTCAGGTCTACCGTCGAACCATCATCCAGCGTAAAGGTATAAACCGTTTTCTTCAGGTCCTTCTCTTTGACCAGCACACCCTGAAAAGCCTCCGGGTTAAAGCGAAAAGTCGTACAGCCTTTCAGGCCCTGATCGTAGGCATACATGTAGATGTCTTTGAAATCATCGTAGGCGTAATCTGTCGGCACATTGGCCGTTTTCGAAATAGATGAGTCAATCCACGTCTGCGCAGCCGCCTGAATATCGACGTGTTCAGTTGGTGCAATGTCATCGGCTGTAATGAAATAATCGGGCAGCGCATCTTCCGGCCGGGCGTTCTCTTCGGCATTGGCCATCGTGTTGGCATTGACCAGCTCACGATAAGCCAACATCTCGAACGAGAAAACATCGACTTTCTCTTTCGATTTCTTGCCTTCCCTGATCACGTTCCTGAAGTAATGATGCGCAAAGCTTGGCTCAATGCCGTTACTGGCGTTGTTCGCCAGCGACAGGGAAATCGTACCTGTCGGTGCAATAGAACTATGGTGCGTAAAACGCGCCCCGACTTTCGCCAGTTCAGCAACGAGTTCGGGCGCTTCAGTCGCCACTCTTTGCATGTATCGACTATAGCGACTGTGCAGAATCCGGCCCGGTATTGTCTGGCCCACTCTATAACCATCAGCAGACATTTCCGGTCGCTTGGCGAGCATTTCGCCAGTCACTTCAAAGTCTTCGTTCATAATGGGTGCCGGCCCTTTCTCTTTGGCCAACTCAAGCCCGGTTTCCCAGCCAGCCAGCGCCAGTTGCTTGGAAACTTCTTCGGCGAACTTCACTGCTTTCGCATCGCCATACTTCATGCACAACATGGTGATGGTCGATCCCAACCCCAGAAAGCCCATACCGTGACGGCGTTTACGCACGATCTCGGCTCGTTGTAATGGCAGCGGCAGGCCGTTGATCTCTACTACATTGTCCAGCATGCGCGTGAACACTTTGACGACCTTGCGATACTCCTCCCAGTCAAAACGCGCTGAATCCGTAAACGGATCGCGTACGAATTTTGTCAGATTCACCGAGCCGAGCAGGCAGGAACCATAGGGCGGCAATGGCTGCTCGCCGCAGGGGTTCGTTGCGCGAATGTTTTCCACGAACCAGTTGTTATTCATTTCGTTGACTTTGTCGATCAGGACGAAGCCCGGCTCTGCAAAATCATAGGTGGATGCCATGATCGCATCCCACACTCGGCGCGCCGGCAGTGATTTGTATATCTTGCAACACACCAGGCCCGCCTCATTGCATACATAATTGACGGGTTCGGGCCATTCACGCCATACGAAGTGGCTCTCGTCCGAGATATCCAGTCGGTCTTGCTCAACTTCCTTTGGCGTAATCGGGAACGCAAGTTGCCAGTCCGTATCATTCTTGACGGCCTGCATAAATTCGTCCGTGATGAGAAGCGACAAATTAAATTGCCGCAGGCGACCATCCTCTCGCTTGGCGCGGATAAACTCCATGACATCCGGATGACCGATATCGAACGTGCCCATCTGTGCGCCACGCCGGCCACCGGCCGATGACACGGTGAAACACATCTTGTCGTAGATATCCATGAACGACAGCGGCCCTGAAGTATAAGCCCCCGCCCCCGTGACATAGGCGCCTTTCGGTCGCAATGTCGAAAACTCGTAGCCGATTCCACAGCCCGCTTTCAGCGTCAGCCCCGCTTCGTGCACTTTGTTCAGAATGTTGTCCATCGAGTCGGCGACCGTGCCTGACACGGTGCAGTTGATCGTCGATGTCGCCGGCTTGTGCTCCCGCGCTCCCGCATTGGAAATGATTCTCCCCGCCGGAATGGCACCGGAACGTAACGCCCACAAAAACTGCTCATAGCACTCGTCGCGAAGCGGTTCTGCTTCCACGTCGGCCAGTGCTCGCGCAACCCGCTTGTAGGTATCATCGATTTGCGCATCAACGACGGTCCCGTCCTTGGCGCAAAGTCGGTATTTTGTCTTCCAGATGTCCAGTGACGCTGGCTGAAACGGTATTTCGGTGACGGAATGTACTCGCATTTTCACTGCGGACTTCATGTGGTCCATTACTCCCTAAATTCCCCGAGAAGAAACAAATTTTTCAACGCCCGACATTTAAAAAAGCGAAAAGTACCCCGCTCGCCGATGCCCAGATTTCAAGCGGCGAGTGCCATTTCTGGCCTCTGTTTCTCGTTGTAACAGGCACAAGATGTTGTGCTTGCTAAAGATTATGCCTGCAGCCGGCGGCTGTCAAGACCTGATGTGATTTTTTCCTATGAGTATATATTTAATAAAAACAACGAATTACAACATATTGTGGAAAAAGTCCTTTAAATTCAGAAACAAAAAAACAACACCATCGCTAAATTTCCGATCCACTACATCTAGTGGCTCAAAGTCAGTGTAAAAACCCCTCATTTCTCCCTGATTTTGCGCGATTTCTTAGCGTTTCAGCGGCCTTGAAATCGGTTTGGCAATCCCAACTTAGAGTCTCAACACATGCTGCGCACCATCGAAACGGTGCACAGAAAACGAAGCAAAATGAGGAGTTTGAGACATGAACATCAGCAGATTCGAGCCCTGGAGTCTGGTCAACGTACTGCACCGCGACCTGGACGGAATTTCCGCACGACGTTTCACGCTGGCAGATAACGACAAGAGCAACAAGCATGTTGCCAATTGGATTCCGGCAGTCGACATCATCGAAGAGAAAGAGCAATTTGTGCTGTATGCAGACATTCCAGGCGTCAAACCAGACGACATCAATGTCAGCATGGAGAAGGGCATTCTTAGCATATCGGGCCAGCGATCGGCGAACACTGATGAGGAAGGCGACGATGTGCGCAAGCGGGAACGCAACACGGGCATCTTTTACCGGCAATTCACATTGCCCGAGTCGGCCAATGGCGAAGAAATTTCCGCGGCCAGCGACCTGGGCACGCTGAAGGTCATCATTGCGAAACAGGCACAGGTCAAGTCGCGTCGCATTATGGTCAACTCGGCCTGACACAGGTCACGCAACGATGCTCAGGTTTCCGGCATCTTTACCAGGATGCCGGAGGAACTTTCATCCGGCTGCACCAGTCCTCAGTAAAACGGGCTATTATTGAGTCCAGCGTTCAGCCGGGCCTTGTTGGCAATATTTAAGCGCAACGGGGACCCGCACAGATCGAGGAATTTCAAACCATGCGCAATTTGTACCACCTGACACTGGCCGCAGTTGTTCTGGCTTTCGCGGCACCCATCCATGCGGCATTGCCGGAGGAAGTCGATGGCCAGCCAATGCCGAGTCTCGCACCCCTGGTCAAACGGGTGGCGCCAGCAGTCGTCAACATCCGGGTAAGCCAGACACTGGACGCACCCTCGGTGTATGGCGACGAGATGTTTCGCCGTTTCTTCGGAATTCCGGATGGATCAAACGGACCTTCACGCGCAGTGGCCAGTGCCGGCTCCGGTGTCATCGTGGATGCCGAAATGGGTTACATACTGACCAATCACCACGTCATCAATAACGCGGACGAAATCCAGGTATCCCTGTTTAACGAAGATTCTCTGGATGCCGAAATCATCGGTTCTGATGCGGCAACTGACATCGCACTACTCAAAGTTGATCCCGACAATTTGATTGCATTGCCCATCGGCGACTCCAGTCAGGTAGAAGTCGGAGATTTTGTAATCGCCATTGGCAATCCATTCGGCCTCGGCCACACGGTGACCTCCGGCATTGTCAGCGCACTTGGCCGCACTGGAATCAGTCGCAACGGGCTGGAAGATTTCATCCAGACAGATGCATCGATCAACCCGGGGAACTCGGGTGGCGCTTTGGTCAATATGCGCGGCGAACTCGTCGGTATTAACTCCGCAATTATCAGTCGTACCGGCGGCAATGTCGGCATCGGCTTCGCTGTGCCCTCGGAAATTGCACGCACCATCATGCGCCAGATTCTCGATTTTGGTGAGGTACGCCGCGGCTTGCTTGGAGTCACCATCCAGACAATGGATGAAGAGAGTGCAGTAGCAATGGGAACGGACATCGACCGCGGCGCGCTCATTACCAGCATCGAGCCCGGATCCGCGGCCGAGAGCGCCGGCTTGCATGTCGACGACATCATCACCGGTGTAAACGATAAAAGAATCGACGATAACCGCGAACTGGCAAATGCCATCGGTCTGCGAGGTTCGGGCGAAGAGGTCCAAATCGAATACATCCGCGGCGGCCTTCGACGCACAGTAACCGCACAACTTGGCCGCCAGGCCGAGCAGAACGTCGCAGGAACAAATATCCATCCGCGCTTGCAGGGTGCGCAATTTGCGACCGCTTCAACGAATGCCGGAGACGGTGTTGAGGTCATTGCAGTAGAGCCAGGCAGTATTGCTGCGCAACGGGACTTGCGCGCGGGTGATGTCATTATCCAGGTCAATCGTCGCGACGTGCGAAACCTGACTCAGCTACGAGAAGTCGCCGAGGGCAGCAACGTATTGTTTCTCCTAGTCCGGCGCGGAGATCGGCAGCTGATGCTGCAAATTCGCTAACTGCTTGCTGCGGTCTGCAAACGACAATTCTGCGAGACGCTCAGCGCGCGCATAAAAACAGCGCAGATCGTCGTCGCAGGTGGCAAGAATCGATTGGAATGCGTTGAACCGTCCTTCGTATAAATTCATCGAAACCAGTCGGGCATTGTTCATCGGTGCGGCAAGCCAGTTTCTTACCTTGCCGCCATCGGCCCGGACCAGAGCCTCCGCATCGTCTGAAAGCTTGCGGAAGATGCTGTTTTTTTGTTGCCGCATTCGGTCCTCAGTCATCGTGCCGTCGTACAGGGTATTAAGCTCGACGCGAGTGGCCACAACCAGCGCCATCATCGAACGCCGAACGTGCTCATCTCCACCAGCGGACGGTGCTGCCGCGATCTGCTCCCGCAAGTCGAGCCAGCGCGCAATACCATAGTCGGCAACGACCGATGCGAACGATTCGTTGAACATACTATCGCCCTTCACGTAGAGCTTTTGATGGGCTAACTCGTGAAACATCGTCGTCACAAGATCGACGTCCGTCCAGCGCATCATTGTGTTCAGCAGCGGGTCTGCAAATCGTCCCAGGGTCGAATAGGCGGACACACCCCCTATCGTAACGTCGTAACCCTGACCGGCGAGTTTCTTGCTGAATGCAGCCGCAGACGATTCGCTGAAATAACCCCGGTAGGCGACACAACCCGCAACCGGGAAACACCAGGTCTTGGCCTCGAGGTCGAATTCCGGCGCGGCAAACACGTTCCAGACGACAAAGTCCCGTTCGAGGTCTGCATAAGACCGATAGCTGTCATTGTCCGGCAACATAAGCTCAGACACTGCAAAGTCACGTGCTGCCTGCACCAGGGCAAGCTTTCGTCGCAGTTCATCGGACGAATCATCATCCGCAATGACCTCGGCCACCGGTCGACGGCGATTCATCAGTTCCGTGTGGCCACGAATTGCCTGCACGTAATAGCACCCCTCCAGCGTGAATAGAATCAACAGCAGCGCGACACGTCGCAACCCATGGTGAGATTTTTGGCGCGACACTCTTATGTGGTGGGGCAAGCCAGCTAGGGATAGAATCATCACTATGGAAGTTTACCTTGTTGGCGGTGCAGTTCGGGATGAACTGCTGGGTTTGCCTGTAAAAGAGCAGGACTGGTGTGTTGTGGGCGCAACGCCGGACGAATTGCTGGGCCTCGGCTATCGACCGGTCGGCAAAGACTTTCCGGTTTTCCTGCATCCGGACAGCGCGGAGGAATACGCGCTGGCGCGCACAGAGAGAAAGACCGCGGCCGGCTACCATGGTTTCACTTTCCACGCGGCCCCGGACGTCACTATCGAACAGGACTTAAGCCGCCGTGATCTGACCATCAATGCGATTGCGCAGGATTCAAACGGCGAACTCATCGATCCGTTTGGCGGCCTCCAGGATCTCGGCAAGAAGGTGCTGCGGCATGTATCAGGCGCCTTTGCGGAAGATCCGGTGCGCATCTTGCGGGTCGCGCGCTTTGCCGCCCGTTTCTACCCGCTCGGGTTTTCCATTGCCGACGAAACCCTTGCGCTGATGCGCGACATGGTCGAGTCCGGCGAGGCAGATTCGCTGGTGGCCGATCGTGTCTGGAAGGAAACTGAATCGGCGCTGGCGGGAAC
>QIHS01000104.1 GCA_003229095.1 Woeseia sp.
TGCGGAATGGTTGGATGTCGGAGCGCAATATTACAACAATCCTTTCGACGTCCCGATCAATTAAGGCGCTGTTAGTCGCGGTACTGGGCATCTTGCTGGCCCAGACCCCGGGTACCGCAATTGCTCAGGCCGCCAATGAATACCGCACGGTTTCGGTGGCTGACCCCTATCTGGAAATGCGTACCGGGCCCGGTCGCGGCTATCCGGTGTTTCACGTCGTCGATCGCGGCGAAGTGGTGGAAATCATCATGCGCCGAACAGACTGGTTCCAGGTTCGCGCCGAGAATGGCACTGAAGGCTGGGTCAATCGCGAGCAAATGGAGCGCACGTTACAGCCATCGGGCGACGAAATCGTGTTTGCCAGGGCTGACCAACAGGATTTCACCGACTCCAGATGGGAGCTCGGACTATTGGCTGGCGACTTTGGTGGTGCAAACGTTATTTCTCTCTATGGCGGGTATTCGCTCAACCCTAACTTGTCGATTGAGGTATGGGGTTCACAGATTTTAGGTAATTTTTCGAACGGTTGGATGAGCAGTGTTAACTTAACCCATGAAACCTGGCCCGATTGGCGTGTTTCACCGTTTTTTACGCTCGGTGCCGGCCTGATACGTACCGAGCCGAAGTCGACAATTGTCCAGGGTGAGGATCGCACGGACCAGATTGGCCACGTAGGCGCCGGCGTTCGGATGTATGCGTCACGTCGCTTCATGCTACGGGCAGAGTTCAAGAGCTATGTGGTTTTTACGAGCCGCGACGACAATGAGGAAGTAGAAGAATGGAAAGTTGGTTTCGCCTTCTTTTTTTAGACCTGCAGATTCGCAAACTGATGCGACTTGCTGTCGTTGTTCCTGTGCTTGCGATGGCGCTAACGGGCTGTGCTGCTACCAAGAACCTGTTCGGTATTGGTGAGGAAGAGGCGCCGCCACCGGCTGAAATTCCCGAGGGACAGGTCATCGACCCGCAGGTTGAGCGACGCGAAATTCGCGAGCCTGAAATCGATTCCGAGGATTTCGAGATCGGTGTGTTTGCCGGCGTCATGAGTATTGAAGATTTCGGTTCAGGCCTGGTATATGGCGTGCGACTTGCCTATCACGTGACAGAAGGGTTCTTTGTCGAGGGCTCTGTCGGGCAAACGGAAGCCGGACTGACCAGTTTTGAAATATTGAGTGGTGGCGCTCCGCTCTTGTCCAGCAGCGAGCGACAACTTACCTACTACAACCTGAACGTGGGATACAACATTTTGCCTGGCGAGGGCTTTATCGGCAAAGGCCGCGCTTATAACACAGCGTTATATATTACAGCGGGCCTCGGCTCCACGCGTTTTGCGGGCGATGATCGTTTCACCGTAAATTTCGGCGCGGGTTATCGTTTTTTGCTCAACGATTCTATTGCGTTGCATATCGATTTTCGCGATCACCTTTACGACATTGACCTGCTCGGTGAAGAGAAAACCGTTCACAATCTCGAGGGCGCACTGGGTGTCACGTGGTTCTTCTGAGGCAGGGTTCACGGTTCGCAGTATGCGCGCTGAGATAAACTTGGAGTATGGGCATGAACAAAAACCAGATCTCTCGAATTCTTCTGCCGCTGGTCGCACTTGCAGCGCTGTCAGGCTGTAGTGGCATCGAGCCGTGGGTAAAACCCTACGAGCGGGATCGCCTGGCTGACCCGATCATGTTCCTGGACATGGATCCGGTATCCAGCGCCTACATTTATCACGTCTACGAAGCTCGTGAAGGTGCGCGCGGCGGAGAGGGAACTGCGGGAGGAGGCTGCGGCTGCAATTAGCCCGGACGAACGCATGAAAATAATGCTTCCCGCAATACCGGGTCAGAGCCCGATGCAGAAACCGGTCCGGAGACCGGCGATGAGGTCGATCGCTTCGCTGTTCGTCGCGGCGGTTTTTGCAATGTGCCAGAACACGCTGGCCAGCGTGCTGCCCGAAGATCGGGCTGATTTTCTCTATCACCGCTATGAAGGCGGCGGTGTCACGATCGACGGTCCATCTATCCTGATTCGGAAATCGGTTGGCAATAGTTTGTCGCTGGCAGCGAACTACTATGTCGATATGGTGAGTTCCGCGTCCATTGACGTCATCACGACGGCAAGCCCTTACACTGAAGAGCGCACACAATATTCACTATCGGCAGATTACTTGCGTGGCAACACGACGATGTCCGCCAGTTATACCAGCAGTGTCGAATCGGACTTCGATGCCAACACTTATCACCTGTCGGTCAGCCAGGATATGTTCAGTCAATTGACAACGCTGACGCTGAGCTATTCTTTCGGCGATGACACCGTTCGCCGCGTTGACGACCCGACATTTTTTCGTGACAACATTCGTCAGCACTACGGCATCGGTCTGACGCAGATCGTGACGCGCAACCTGATTACCGCGCTTAATATTGAGGTTATCACCGACGAGGGTTTCCTGAATAACCCGTATCGCGCGGTTCGCTTTGCCGATCCGGACAGCCCGATTGGCTACAGTTTTGAACCGGAGCTCTATCCGGGGACACGAACGACCAATGCTGTTGGAATCCGAGCAAAATATTATCTGTCCTATCGCGCTGCGCTCGAAACGCAATACCGCTATTTCACTGATACCTGGGGCATCGAATCGCATACCGGGTCGGTCGGCTATGTGCATCCGTGGAGAGATTTTATTTTCTCGGCGAAATATCGCTTCCATACGCAAACGGGCGCAGACTTCTATAGAGACATTTTTTCCCGCTCGGAAGCCACCAATTTTCGCGCGCGTGACAAAGAACTCAGCGCCTTGACCAGCCAGACTTTTAAAGTGAGTGTTGCCTACGAATTTCTGCCCAGAGGCTGGGGTTTTATCGACAAAGGCACAGTTAATGCCTCCCTTGACTACCTGATCATCGACTATGACAATTTCAATGACTTGTCGACCGGCGCGCTACTGGGTAGCGAACCGTTGTATCAACTCAAAGCAAATGTAGTCCAAGTGTTCTTTTCTTTCTGGTATTAAGCCAATCCTGTCGCCAATGACAAGGCTGAATCAGTCGGTCAGATGATTCGCCAGCTCGTTTCCAACGCTGTCAAGCACCCGCTGCCCATTGCATTGTGAATACGAATATTCGCATTCCGCTGCCGTTGAATCCGGTCTCTTGCGGCCAATACTTTGTACAATGCCCGTCCCTGGACAGGAGAGCGCACAATGGGACGACTTGTCGGAATTGCACGCCGTGAAACAAAACGCGCGGCGATGGAAACACTCGAACACGCTAAAATAAATATGGACACTGGCGTTGCTGGCGATTTTCGTGGCAAGCCCGGTCGTCGTCAGGTGACGATATTGTCAGCACAAGCGTGGCAGGCCGTTTGCGACGAATTGGGGAAGGATATTCCGTGGACGGTACGGCGGGCAAACTTGTTGATCGATGACCTGGATCTGCCCAAAGAGGCAGGGCACGTAATCCAGATCGGTGACGTGCAATTGAGAGCGACCATGGAGGTCGATCCCTGCGCTCGAATGGAGGAGCAGGTGAGTGGCCTGAAAAAGGCGCTGATTCCCGACTGGCGCGGAGGCGTGGCCTGTGAAGTGCTTGCCGGTGGCAGTGTGTCGCTGGGCGATAAGGTGAGCATTGTCGAATGACCTGGATGTTCGTCGCGCTGACCATGCTTTGCATACTGGTTGCTGTTCTTTACAACCGGCTCGTGCGCGACAGAAACCGCGTGGATGCGGCCTGGAGCGATATCGATGTGCAATTGCAGCGTCGTCACGACCTCATCCCGAAACTGGTCGTCGCGGTCGATCAGTACGCCCGGCACGAACGCTCGACGCTTGAGGCGGTTACGGCACTTCGCGCCGCAGCGATTGAGCAAGCGGGCGAAATCAATCCCACTGAACGCGGGCAAAAAGAAGCGGAGCTTGATCTTGGCCTGCAACGCCTGATCGCAGTGGCGGAGAATTACCCTGATCTCAAGGCCAATGAAAACTTCCTCAGCTTGCAGGAGGATCTTGTTGAAACCGAGAA
>QIHS01000433.1 GCA_003229095.1 Woeseia sp.
CGCATGAGTGACGAATGTACCGGAACACTCACCGGCAACAGGATAGCGCGCCGTGCGCCCGCCTCTTTGGCGAGTACAAGCAGTCGCTCAATTGCTGACCGGTGACCCGCAACAACGACCTGTCCTGGAGAATTGAAATTAACCGGTTCGGCCACGCCAATCTCCGCCACAGCGACACAGACATCAGCAATCGCCTGAGCCTCAAGGCCCAATATTGCGGCTACCGCGCCCTCGTTCGCAGGTATCGCGCTTTGCATCGCCTCGGCACGCCGCCTGACCAGTGCAAGTGCGCTCGCAAAATCAAGCGCGCCCGCACAAACCAGCGCCGAGTACTCTCCAAGACTGTGCCCTGCCATCATCGTGGGTCCGACACCTCCGGCGGCAATGTATGCACGCCACGTCGCCACCGCTGCTGTGAGCATGACCGGCTGGGTATTGATCGTTTCGTCCAGAGATTCCTTCGGCCCTTGCTCCACCAGCGCCCATAGATCAAAACCCAAAATAGCGCTGGCTTCTGCATAGGTCTCGCGCACCTGTGGATACGCTGCGGCGAGATCTGCCTGCATACCGACTGATTGTGAACCCTGGCCAGGGAATACGAAAGCGGTCGTCAATGTATTTCTCCGAAGTTGATACCACTGCGGTGAGCAGACCGGATTATATAGAGGCGGCCTTCGTGACTCTACGCCAAATCAGGCCCGCCGCGGCGATTCCCCCGATGGCGCCGTAGAGATGCGCGTTGACGGCTACCGGACCACCCGCAGCAGACTCAGAACCGGGTAACGGGCCGGATACCTGCTCGAAAGCCAGTTTCGAAATAATCATCACAATGAGTATTCCTGATTCCAGCGGTCGCTTGCGGCAACCTGCCATTGCACCGGCGAGCATCAATCCATGCAATACGCCCGAAAAGCCGACATACCACAACATGTCTTTGTCCAAAAACCAGAATCCGGAGGACACCGTGAGCATGGATAGCATCAACACGAGCATCCAGTGCGAAAGCGAACAGTATTGTCCAACCAGCAGCCAGATCACCACCAGCCCACTGATATTGAGCAAGAGGTGGGCATTGCCGAGGTGAACATAATGCGCGCTGAGAAGACGCCAGTATTGACCGTCTGCAATCGCCAGTCGGTCGTACATCAGAAGATCCCGGCCGGCATCGCCAAACGCGGCCATAGCCACACAGAGCAACGCCAGACCCGCTGGCAGCCACCACTGCACGGAAGATCTGAGCCAGCCTGCCAGGCCAGAATCGCAACGATTGAATAACCCCATGTTTGCTATACTGACGTTTAAGCAGATTGAGAGTCAACGCGTTGTTCTGGCGGCAACGTCAAACACGCTTTCGGAGCAAATTCAGTGAGTCACATCAGCAAGCAAAACCAACAGGGATTTACGTTGATCGAGATTATGGTCGTGATCGTTATCCTCGGCATTCTTGCGGCGATTGTCGCACCCAACGTCATTGGAAAAATCGACCAGGCCAATGTCACCCGGATCCAGCAAGACCTGCGTGGCATCGAAAACGCGCTTAAATTCTATCGGCTTGACACATTCTCCTATCCGACCAGCGAGCAGGGACTCGATGCGCTGGTGAATCAACCAGCGGATCCCAACATTCGCAACTGGCAGCGCGGTGGTTACCTCGATCGCGCGCCCAAAGACCCATGGGACAGGGAATATTTGTACCTGAGCCCCGGCCAGAATGGCGAAATCGATATATTCACGCTGGGTCGGGACGGCAATCCTGGCGGTGAGGGTGTGGATACCGATATCGGCAACTGGGATCTCTAGCCCGGACTAGCAAGAATTTTGAGACATTCTCAGCGGTCGCAAAATGTGGAAACCGGCGGAGACTCGGGCTTTACGCTAATCGAACTCCTGGTCGTCATGGTCATCACGGGCATCATCGTCGCGGTCGCCTTGTTGTCGTTCAACCTCCTTGGCCAGGCTCGTGACCTGGAAACCGAAACAAGGCGAATGTCCGCGCTGATTCAGATGGTCAATGACAATGCGACGATTCAGGGCCGCGATTTCGGGCTCGAGGTCATGCTGTCAGGCTATCGCTTCCTCGAGTTCGACCCCTTCCTGAATCAGTGGTTTGAGGTCACCGACGATGAATCGATGGACGAACATGTTCTGCAGGAAGGCTTGCAATTCGAGCTAGTTGTCGAGGAGCACCAGATACAGCTCCACGAGATAGCAAGAGAGACTGAGAATGAAGACCCCGACGATCGTGATCTGACGGATGACTACCTGCCACATATATTGATACTTTCCAGCGGAGATTGCGTTTCGTCCGCCAACACGACGGCACGGAGATGACACTGACAATGTCTCTTGAAGGTGAACTGGAGATTGCCGATGACGCGTCAGATACACTCTAGAAGGCTCAAGCGCGGCTTCACCCTGATTGAAGTGCTGATCGCCGTGTCGATTGCGGCACTGGGTTTGACTGCCGTGGCAACTGCCATCATAAGCCAAATGGTTGATACAGGCTCCGTTATCCGCGAGCGTACCTATGCGAGCTGGGTTGCGCAAAACAAAATCGCGGAGCTGCGACTTGCCAATGTCGTGCCCGAGGTCAGTGAGTCAAGCGGCGAAGTCGAATTTGCCAGCATCGAATGGGCCTGGAGTGCCAATATTTCGGCGACAGGTGTTGAGAACCTGTTTCGAGTCGATGTCAGTGTGTCTTACCCGGGCACGGACGACACTATCCTTGTTGTTGCCGGCTTTATCGGTGAACCCAACCCGCCAGGACAGGGAAACCTTGCCTGGGCTCGAAGCGGGGGCGGCAGCGCAGGAGGCAGGACCTGAAAGTTGAGGCAGCGGCGACAACAAACTGCATTCACGCTGATTGAATTGCTGGTCGCAATGGCCGTGTTCGCGATTCTTGCGGCGTTCGCATACGGCGCATTAGGCCAGGCCTTACTGAGTTCCGAGATCCTCTCGGATCGCATGAACAGACTTCAGGCGCTGCAACGCACGGTGAGAATGCTGAGTGATGATTTCCAGCAGCTTGCACCCAGACCCGTACGCGATGAGCTCAGTGGTAACTACGCCCCTGCTCTGAGTACGAATTTCCAGTCGGGTTATGCAATCGAACTGACGCGCGGCGGATGGAGTAACCCAATGGTACTGCCACGCTCGACCTTACAGCGAGCGGCATATCGCATCGAGGACGGCGAACTCATTCGCTACCACTGGAACGTTCTGGACCGCACTTTGAGCCAGGAACCGCTGGCCCAAACGCTGCTGGACGGAGTCGAGAGCATAGAGTTTCGTTTCCATGAAGCGGGTGGTCAGGTTTCAGCGCAATGGCCACCGCTGAATCAACTTGCAGCGGCAAATCCTCGGCTGCGGCCCGTTGCGGTCGAATTCGTATTGCAACTGGACATTGAGGGCGAGATAAATCGCCTGATTGAGGTCGCACCGTGAATCGGCACAAAAAATCGCGCGGTGTGGCACTGATTACGGCGCTACTGATCACCGCCCTGGCAACCATTATTGTGACCAATCTTGCCTGGGACAATGTCATGGACAGGCAGCGAGCAACTGTGTTGCACCGCGACCAGGCGATACAGGTTGCCCTGGGCGCCGAAAGCTGGGTGATCGACATCCTGCGCCAGGATCTCCAAGACAATCAGACCGACCACCTTGGGGAAATATGGGCATCCGAGTTGCCCGGGCTGCCGATAGAAGGCGGCGAGGTGTTTGGTGTCATCGAAGACCTGCAAGCGCGATTCAATATCAATAACCTGGTCGATAATCGCGGCCGGGTTGACCAGGATTCGGTCGATCAATTCAAACATCTCCTGAATGCGCTTGGACTGGACCCTCGATTTGCCGGCATCACCGCCGACTGGATCGACAGTGACACCGACCCTCTTTTTCCCGATGGCGCCGAAGATTCCATCTACACCGGTCTGACACCACCATACCGAACAAACAACCAGAGTTTGACCAGTGTTAGCGAGCTCGCCGCTATCGAAGGGATGGACCGAGCGACGTTCCGGCTTCTTGAGCCGCACATTTCCGCCTTGCCGGGGCGTACCGAGATCAATGTCAACACAGCGACAGCCCCCGTGTTGATGTCACTCGATGAAAATATGACGGCAGCCAATGTCGAGGCATTGATATCGGAGCGTGAGGGAGCGGGCTTTTCTGACCCAGCTGCGTCATTTTCCGCAATCGGCCTTACGATTCCGCCGAGCAAGTTGGGCGAATCAAGCCAATACTTTCGATTGAAGGTCGTCGTGCGGATTGGTACGGTACGCATCACGTTGTATAGCTTGCTACTGCGCGGGACGAATGGCGTGACACCCATCCTGCGCAGTCTGGGAACTACCTGAAATGTCGGAATATCTGGTCATACGCCTGGGCGAAACATCGGACCCAATTGCCCACTGGATCGCGGTTGACGAGACCGGTGCCCGGCGTAGTCCATGCGTGTCGGGTCTGTTGCCTGATGCCGTTAAGGATATTGGCGACCGCACGGTCATCGTTTTGGTGCCAGGGGTCGAAGTACTGACAACCAGCGTCGATATACCGATCAAAGGCGCAAAAATGCAGGCGGCGCTGCCGTACGCGCTTGAGGAATTGCTGGCAGACGATGTTGAGTCGCTGCATTTCGCGGCGGGCAGCAAGCGTTCCAATGGCAGAACGCCCGTCAGCGTGGTCAGCAGGCAGGCAATGGACCACTGGATTTCTGTTCTTCGGGATGCTGGCATTGAGGCGAATTCAATTGTCGCCGAAAACTATGGCCTCGCACGAATTCCCGGCACCATCAGCATGCTGTTGGCTGAAGACACCGTATTCATCAATGATGGTAATGATGCCGAACTGGTCATGCAGGGCGTCAGTCCTGGTGATGCGCTGGCCTCAATTGGTGCGCTTGACGACGACATTGACGCGGCAGAGGAACAGTCTCCTGTCAGCAATTTGCCGCGTCACGTTCTTTTGTACTGCAAGCCGGACGACGACGAACGTTATCGGCATGACTGGATTGCGATACGCCACGAATTGGATAGCCTCGACGTCAAGTTGCTGGCAGACGGTGTAATGCCAAGACTCGCTGTCACTGTGGCGACCGGCGCGGGTGTCAATCTCCTGCAGGGAAGTTACGCGCCGACGCAGGAATACTCCGAGCTGTTCCGGCCCTGGAAGTACGCTGCCATACTGTTGCTTGCGTTTGGGCTGGTTGGTTTTGCTGGCAAGGCGGCTGGGTTGTACCTGATGAACCAACAAGAGGCCGAACTCAGGCAGACATTTAACGCCGAGTATCGGCAAATGCTCTCAGGCGCACCCGAGACCGACGATCCGGCGGCGGTCATCAATTCCCTTCGCCGGCGCATTGGAAATGTCGATGCGCCGCCGCTTTTTCTGCAATCCATGGCGCAACTTAGTCGTGCAGTTGAACAAAACCAAAACGCACAGATACAGGCGATAAGCTTCAGGGCAGGTGTTATCGACCTGCGCGTCACTGCGCCGGATGTGGCGACGCTTGATTCTGTGCAACGCCAGATAGGACAAAGCGGTCAGTTTCGGGCCACTATTCAGTCGACTGACCAGGACGGCGAAAAAGTAAGCAGCCGAATACAAATCCAGGCGGTGGGCTCATGAAGAACTGGTTTTTTTCGATGCAGGCCCGTGAACGAATATTCGTGGCGACTGCGACGATCTTTATTGTGTTCGCGCTTATTTGGTTCGGCGGCTGGAAACCCCTGGATGCCCGACACACGGCGGCAGCTGCTCGAGTCGCGACCTGGCAACAATCGCTGAACAGCTTGCGACCTATGAGAGGCCAGCTTCAGGCCATGAGCAGTGGACAACCGATCTCCACCGGCCAGAATGAGTCACTGGTGATCATCATCGATAACAGCCTGCGTCAAAGGGGGCTTCACAGTGCCTTGCAACGCAGCCAGCCGACACTTGGAGGCAACGGAATCCGGGTTGAATTCGAGAGCGCAGCTTTTGACGATCTGATGCTCTGGATTGGCGATCTGCATCGCCAATACGGGTTACAGGTTGTTTCAGGCAATTTTTCGACTGCATCGAGCGACACCCCGGGCCGGGTCAATTCCAGCGTGACCCTGGAACGCTGATTACGATTTTGCAATCATGAAACGATATTTTTTTGCTGGATTCATCGTATTCCTGTGTGTATTGGTGCTTGCGGTTCCAGGGGTGACATTGAGTGGTATTTCCGGATCTGTCTGGAATGGCAGCGCTGCCGAAGGCCTTGCCGGTGGTGCATACATTCGGGACATATCGTGGCGACTCAAGCCCCTGACTTTGTTTACCGGCAAACTGACCTTCGCAACCTCCAGCAAACCGGTGTCCGGTTCTCTGGTTGCAGACGTTGCCATCGGGTTTGATGGCGATCTGACCTTATCCAACCTGTCTGGCAACGTGCCGCTCGATCTCATACACCAGTCGCTGCAGGACAGTGGCATCAGCGGTGATGTCGCTCTCAATTTCGCAACCCTTGTACTACAAAACGGTGTACCCATCATTGCGCAGGGAGATATCAGAATTGCCAATTTCTATATCGCACAATTGTCGTCGGTTCCACTCGGCGAATTTCGTGTGGACTTTCGAACGACTGACAATGGTATCGTCGGCGAGTTGGACGATGTATCAGGTGTCCTTGACGTCGACGGCGTTATTTCCCTGAAACCAGATCGACGATACAGCGTAATCGGTGAAGTAGCTGCCCGTACAAATGCCCCACCCTCTGTTGCCGGTCAGCTCCGTTACCTTGGGAGTCCAAATGAACGCGGCATGAGCGAATTTCGCCTCGAAGGCGAAATCTGACCGAGACAACTGGTGAAATATGCGGGCTACTGACCGTTGGATACGGACACTTCGCAAAAGGCCTGTAGCATTGGAAAATACAACGCGGTCTTCACCTCATTCCCCGACAAATCAGCGTATAACGATGCATATTTTGCAAGTTGTGGGCGATATCGATCCGATTCCTGGCGAAGAAATCCACTGAGATCTCCACCCTCATGCGTGCTGGTTTTGTAGTCGACGATCCAATGCGTCCCGTCGTCGTCAATGCAAACTCTATCGATGATGATGGACTCTTTGCGCCCCTCGATCATGCCGGTCACTGCTAATTCTGATATCCCTTCGCCGAGCAACAACCAGCGGCCCTTGTCATCGCTAAGAATACCGGCAATTGCCGCCTCTGCACGGTCGCACACATCGCTTAGTTGTTCCCGGTTGACACCAGCATCGATTGCCCAGCGCTGCGTGATCGCCCGAATGGCGGCAGAATCGAGGTCGTCAATTTTGACCAGGCCGTCACTGATTTGCTGAAACCAGCGGTGAACAATCGTACCGGCGAGCCTCGCCGAAGACCCCACCCAGTAGAATTCAACCTTCTTTTCATCCTCCACTATCTCAGGCCCTACGCCGGCACCCTCGCCAGGAAGTTTCGCCGCCACAGGTGCACACCAGACATCTCGAAATCGTCGTAATGCTGGATTCACAAGGTGATCCGGCGTGTCGCTGGTTTGCTTGTCGGCTGTTGTTTCGCGCCACAGGTCGAATGCAGGTCCGTAATCAACTTCAATTGCCGGCCACAATCGATGCAACAAAGAGCCGCGTACTGGCACCTTGTAATTCTCACCATCCGCTGCGACGCCAACATTGCCGATCAGGTGCAAGGATTTTTTCGCGCGAGTACAGGCGACGTAAAGCAAACGATCGAGCTCAAGCTTGTCTTTGTCTGCCTCAGTGGCTTCAATAAACCGGTGCAACGGGTCGTATTCAATTTCCGATCGTGGGCCAACCGGACTGATAATCATCTGGCTATTGCCGGACGTTCCTGGCAACTGCAGCCAGCTCAGGACTTTCCGATCACGAGGTCGTGTCTTTCGTCCCAACCCGGGCAGCACAACATGGTCAAACTGCAATCCTTTGGCCTTATGCATCGTCATGATCTGCACTTTGCAAGATGGGCCGGCCACGCTCGACACACGTTCACTATCGAGTTTGTGCTCCAACTCCCGAACATCGTCCAGTGATCCGGCGATTTCTATATTCTCGAGCGCGGACAAATACTGGCAGGCGTTTTCCAGTTGCCCTTCGTTCCTGAGCAATGACGGCCCACCCAATCCGAACCACGCGAGTTCAACCCGGTCGCGTAACGACATGGTTGCGTTTCGTTGTCGATGAGGTTTTATCAAGTCTAAAAAACGCTGCAAAATTGCAACGCCGTCATCTGACATAAAAGTAAGGCGCTCCGGGTCCGCGCAGAGCTCGAGCACTGTTCGATCAGTGTCATTGCGCACGAGTGCGTGTAAATCCGACCAGCAAAGACCCGTCCACGGACCTCGCAAGAGTGCAAGCCAGGCCAACCTGTCACCTTCGTGACAAAGGGCCCGGGTCAACGCGATCAAGTCAATGACCTCGGGCAGATCCGTTAAACGGTCGATTTCAATGGACTGATACTCGATGCTCGCCAACCTGAGTGCTGGCAGCAGTTCAGCGAGTTGCGTCCGACTGCGAACAAGAATGGCGATGGTCTCGTTCTTATTTTCAGACAAGTCGCCGGACAAAATACTCTCCAGCACGCCCACGGTGCAGGCGGCCTCTTCCGCACCGCCCGCATTGAACAAAGGATGCACGGTACATCGCCCTGCATCCGCTTGTTGTGGCACGGGCACCGATTCGGAATAGGAAATTGCACCAACGGAAATATCATCTTTGAACGGCATAACCTGCGCAAAAACAGTGTTAAACCAGTGCACCAGGTTCTCGCCCGAGCGAAAGTTTCTCCTTAGCAACAATGGTTCAAGTCGGATGTCGCCAATACCTTTTTTCCTTGCTTGAAGAAATTCGCCAACCTCCGCATCCCTGAAGCGGTAGATTGACTGCATCGGGTCTCCCACACAAAAAACGGTGCGGCCATCATCCGCAGACCACCCTGCTGTCAGCTTTTCCAATAACGCGTATTGCCCGATTGATGTGTCCTGCATTTCATCGATCAACAGATGCTGCACACGATAGTCAAGCACCATTGCAACTTCGCCAGGCGCATCGGAAGACCCGAGCGCATGAATCGCTGAAAGCGCGACTTCGGTGTGGTCTTTGACAGCGCGTTCGCCAAACATGCGCCGCAATTCGGCAGCTGCTGAGGGCAATACAATGAACAGGGATAATAAGACCTGCCACTGATCGTCACTGTACTGCGACGCGGGCAGAGTGCGCGATCTGTCCAGGCTGTCGCGCAGGATGTGGCGACTATGCAGCGTCACGATCATCTCGTAGAGCCCGGCTTTCTGCCCCGCATCGCCCGCCGGAAAGCCGTCGTTCTTGTTAATGCTTTTTCGCCATGAGCCATCTTTGATCAGCAAAATATTAGCGATCGCCTGCCATAAATGCCGCTCGCTCGAAATCGGTGCTGGCAATGTCCTGGCATCGTGAAACGCGGTCAGTGGATGATCCAGGCGGCCATCTGCAATCAGGTTGCCTGCGGCATAGCGCAAATATTGCAGCAACTCATCATGGCATTCATCGGGCAATTGAGAACTTAGTCCAGCGAGTTGGCCGTCGACGATATCCTCAATGCTGTTTTCAAGTGTCCTTCGTGCTGCGCTGGCCTCTTTTGCGCTCATCGATCTGGCGCCGGTAATGGGCAACCATTGCTCGCGAGAGGCGAGCATTCGTGCGATGTAGTCAATGTACAGACTGGTATTGTTGTCGAGGTGCTTGAGTGCGCATTCCACGCACTGGCCGGCGTCACCGTCTACTGTCAGATAGTCCAACGTGGCAGCGGCGGCATCGCGATAAAGCGCATTCATTTCAGCATCGGCGATTGTGGTGCCGGCTCCACCCAGACCGGCGGTGAGTGGCAAAGATCTTGCAATACCGGCACCAAATGCATCGACAGTATCTATTCGCATCCGGCCCGGTGAACTGATGAGTTGCCAGTCTTCAGCACTGTCTCTCTCGATAACCGCCTTTGCGGCGTCCAGGGTAAATTGTTCGTAGTCGGTTTCGCCTGCAATACCGTCACGGGCCTTTCGCAA
>QIHS01000526.1 GCA_003229095.1 Woeseia sp.
CCGGCAAAGCAGAGCACGGGCGAGTGCTCGCCGAGTCTTGCCCACAGGTTGCTCACATTGCCGAAAGGCATCGACTCGCAGGCGAACCCGGCCTCTCGCAGGCGTGCGGCAATGACATCCTGGCAGCCCGCATCGTCCGGTGTCACGGAGGGCCGTTCAATCAGCTCAACCAGCAGCGCAATCGCGGGGTGGTCGCACAAGTCTGGTGCTTTATTATCCATGTACTTACTTACCTGTGCTGGCGTCAACGCTTTGCAGGAGCCTCTTGCTCAACTCATTGCAAATCTCGGCACTAAGTGCTTTCCCCTGCACGTTTGTAACGTAAAAAACGTCCTCTGCCCGCTCGCCAATAGTCAGGATTTTTGCGGTCTCGATAGTGATATTCAGCTCGAGAAATATTCGACCAACAACAGAAAGCAGCCCCGGGCGGTCGCGTGCGACCAATTCCACAACGGTGCGGCCATTCGCTTCATCGGCGGCGAAACTGATCACCGTCTTGGTCGCAAACATCCGCACTTGCCGGGGTGCTGTACGCGTGACTTTACCTGCGGACTCGTCCGTAGAGGTCAGAATCTGACTCAGCGTGCGGCGAATTCTGGCAAGGCGCGTATCGTCTACCTCGGTACGGCGGTCGAGTTCCATAAAGACGTAAGTATCCAGGTTAAAGTCATTGGCCAGCGGGACGATGCGTACATCGACAATAGTCGTACCGAGTTCATCCAGAAGGGCAGTTGCCTGCGCGAAAGTGCGCTTTCTTCGTGGCCGGTACAGTGCAGCCTCAATGTGATCACCGTTAGGCCGAAGGCGAATATCCAACTGGCCGTCTTGCGATGTCGTGTCCACGTTCGCCAACCACTTTGTGTGCCAGGCAATCTCGTCGCTGCCGTAACGTAAAAAATAGTCTTCGGGGAAAAGTTTCCAGATACGAGCCGCAGTTTTTTCCTCTATACCTGACGATATGATCAGCGTGCGCGCATTGTCCTGGGTCTCACTGATACGAAGTTCGCGGTCGATGGGTTTTCGAAGTCCGCGGCGCAATGCACGCGCGGTTTGCTCGTAGAGATCGCGAAACAATGACGCTTTCCATGAATTCCACAGCTTGGGATTGGTGGCATTCACATCTGCGACGGTTAGTACATAAAGGAAGTCCAGGTGCGTCTTGTCCCGAACCAGTGCGGCAAATTCGTTGATGACATCCGGGTCACTGATGTCTTTTTTCTGCGCTGTCATCGACAACACCAGGTGATGGCGAACCAGCCAGGCCACGGTGCGGGCTTCGTATTGGCTCAATCCATGCTCAAGACAAAAGGCCTCGGCATCGACTGCTCCAAGTTCCGAGTGATCGCCGCCGCGACCCTTCGCAATATCGTGAAACAGTCCAGCCAGGTAGGCAATTTCAGGTTTGTCGAAAGACTGCATGAGCAGCGAGCAATGCGGGTGTTCGTGATCAAAACGACTTAGGGCAAATCGGCGCAAATTGCTGACGACGAACAAAGTGTGCTGATCGACCGTATAGGCGTGAAACAAGTCATATTGCATGCGGCCGACAATGCGACCAAAAGAAGGTATGTAGAGGCCCAGCACGCCGTAGAGGTTCATCCGCCTGAGCCCGTGCGTAACGCCTGCAGGCGCCCGCAGGATGCTCAGGAAGAGGCGTTGATTGCGCGGGTTAGTACGAAATTCTTCGTCAATCAGGTGCAGGTTTCTGCGCATCTGCCCAATTGTGTACGCACTGACAGCACGAATGCCGTCCTGTCGTTGTAACAAGAGGAACAACTCGAGCATTGCCGATGGATCACGCGCAAAAACGTCGTCATTCGTCGTTTGTAAATAGCCGTTCTTGACTTGAAATCGCTCGTTGATTGGTATTGGTATGGCGTTCGGGTCCATCAGAATCGCCTCCTCGAACAACTGCAATAACATCTCGTTCAGGCGGCTTATCTCCATGACCGTCCGATAGTAGCGTTGCATCAGCTGTTCGACAGCGAGCGTATAACTGGCATCCTCATAGCCCAGCATGCTCGCCAGGCGAGATTGATGATCAAACAACAATCGGTCTTCGCTGCGCCCGGCCAACACATGTAGCGCATAGCGCACGCGCCACAGGAATTCCTGACCGTCTTCGAGAATTTTCAGTTGGCCTGGGGTCAGGAAATTGTGCGCGACCAGTTCTGCCAGCGTATTGACACCAAAATGCCGCTTGGCGACCCAGCCAATCATTTGAATATCTCTCAGGCCTCCGGGGCTGCCTTTAACATTGGGTTCCAGTTGGTACGCGGTGTCTTCGTAGCGGTGGTGCCGCAGCCGTTGCTCTTCCTTCTTAGTGATGAAGAATTGTTCGGTAGGCCATATGTCGTCAGCAGAAATTTCGCTTTGCATGTTGCGAAACAGCTCTTCCGGCCCAATGATGCGGCGTGCCTCGAGCAGCGCTGTCGCAATCGTAATGTCCGCCGCAGCTTGCTCACGACACTCAGCAAGGGTTCTGACGCTGTGGCCAATATCCAGCCCGATATCCCACAATTCGGTCAGGAAGGTGGTGATCAGCTTGCTGACTTCGTCAGGCAATGCATCGTTCACCAGAATCATGATGTCGACGTCGGAGCAGGGATGCAGCTCGCCGCGGCCGTATCCGCCAACCGCAACCAACACGGCATTTGCAGGCAGGTCGCCGGCATGGTCCTGCAGGAGACGAATCAGCAACTGGTCGATCAGGTCTGAGCGCAGTCTTACCAGGTTTGTGACTGATTCTCCGGCCTCAAATTGCTCAATCAGTCTGGCGGAGGCTGCCGCCAGTGCCTTCCTGCGCTGGCTGACCGTGCCGGAGGTATCGCCCAGCACGCTCAACAAAATTTTTATCGCATCGTCGGTCGATTCCTCGACTTCAGCGATCATTTGCGCCGAGCGTCAAGACCTCAAAACCCGTATCGGTGATCAGGATCGTGTGTTCCCACTGCGCGGAAAGTTTGTGATCCTTGGTGACTACGGTCCAGCCATCGGGCAGCAGGCGTACGTCGCGTTTGCCGGCATTGACCATAGGTTCGACCGTCAGCGTCATGCCTGCACGCAGCTCAAAACCGGTGCCGGCCTTGCCATAGTGCAATACCTGCGGATCTTCGTGAAACACTCTGCCGATCCCGTGGCCACAATATTCACGTACGACCGAAAAACGATTGCGTTCGACATTCTTCTGGATGACCTCACCCACATCGCCAAGGTGCTTGCCTGGCGCGATTTGTTCGATTCCCAGCCACATACTTTCCCGAGCGACCTCGGACAACCTTTCAGCCTGAATTCCCGGCTTGCCAACGAAAAACATCCGACTGGTGTCACCATGAAAACCGTCTTTGATGACCGTAATGTCGATGTTGACCGCATCTCCGGCCTTCAGCGTGCGCTCGCCCGGAATGCCATGACAAACGACATGGTTAACGGAGGTACAGATCGATTTGGGAAAGCCGCGATAGTTAAGCGGGGCGGGAATCGCCTCCTGCTTCTCGGTGATGAACTCATGACAAATCTCGTTCAGCTGGTCGGTCGTGACGCCTGCTTTAACGTGCTCGCCGATCATATCGAGTACATCGGCTGCGAGCCGGCCCGCAACGCGCATTTTGTCCTGCTCGGCAGGTGTTTTGATGGTGACGTTCATTGAGGTTCTTTTACATTCCGTTCGAAGACCATAATACGGGGACAGTACACTTAACTCGCGATAATACGGTGACAATGCGGGGACAGTACACCTAACTTTGCAGATACGGACTGCAATACAGCAGATTTCGACCAGTGAGATTTAAGTGTGCTGTCCGCGTATTAGTCCATATCCCCGTTTTAATCCCGTATTGGCAAGAGGTCATTGTTGACGCGAGCCCGCTATGGTATAAAGCGCGCGCCCTTGAGGCAATAAATTCACACGTGCACCGTCACGTCGCGCTGGGTGCCCCACCTGAAAAGGGGTTGTGCGACGGGGTGTGCGGAGGCTTAACCCATAATTTCATGGCAGACGTAACTATGCGCCAGATGCTAGAGGCTGGCGTGCACTTTGGTCATCAGACCCGTTACTGGAACCCGAAGATGGCACCCTACATCTTTGGCGAGCGTAACAAGATCCACATCATCAATCTTGAGAAGAGCCTGCCAATGGCTCGGGACGCGTATGCGTTCATCAAGACCATCGTCTCAGACGGCGGTAAAGTCTTGTTTGTCGGCACCAAGCGGGCGGCTCGCGACGCGATCCGCGAGCAGGCAAGCCGCTGCGAAATGCCGCATGTCAGCTATCGCTGGCTCGGCGGCATGCTGACCAACTACAAAACCATTCGGCAGTCCGTTAAGCGGCTCAAGAATCTCGAGAAAATGTCCGAAGATGGCGGTTTCGAGAGTATTACAAAGAAAGAGGAGCTTGGCCTGACACGCGAGCGGGACAAACTCGAACGGAGTCTGGGTGGCATCAAGGACATGACCGGCTTGCCGGACGTGCTCTTTATCGTCGACGTTGACTACGAGGATATTGCAGTCCGCGAAGCACGCAAGCTTGGTATTCCGATTGTTGCGATTGTCGATACCAACTGTTCGCCGGACAACGTTGATTACATTATTCCTGGCAATGACGATGCTATGCGGGCCATAGCGCTGTACGCGGCCTTTGTTGCCGACGCAGTCATTGATGGCAAAGCATCCTTGCCAGAGGTTGCGCTGGGTGAGGACGAATTTGTCGAGCTCGACGAAGACGGCAAACCGAAACGTGCAGGCAAGAAGAAATCGGCTCGCAAACCCGCGCGGAAAGCAACGGTCAGGAAAAAGGCCGATGCCACCAAGGATGCGGCCGAGGCTAAGGCCAAAACGGCAGAAGCAGAAGCTGCGGAGACATCAACTGATGTGAGCGCAGATGAAGCACCCGCGGCGAAAGACTCATCTGCCGATGAGGAAAAGGCAGAGGCAGTTACTGAAGAAGTGGAAAAGGTAGAGGCACCCGCTGAAGCCGAGGAAAAGACAGAGGTCACCACCGAAGCAGTGGCGAAACCGGACAATGACGATACCGCTGCGCCTGTCGCCAAAAAGGCGGCTAAAAAGA
>QIHS01000512.1 GCA_003229095.1 Woeseia sp.
CAATTCCGGAACCAAAAAAACCTCCCCATTTCATTGAGGGAGGTTTTTTTGGTTCCGGAATTGGTCGGGGCGAGAAGATTTGAACTTCCGACCCCCACAACCCCATTGTGGTGCGCTACCAGGCTGCGCTACGCCCCGACTGAATCCAGAACGAAACAAGGGCGGCAATCATACTTGCCGCCCTTGTTTCTTAAAAGCGTTTATTGGCGGCGCAGAATTTTCAGGACTTGTTCAAGTTCGATCCGTAACTGCTTGATAATCTGTTGGCTTTGACTGACGTCTTCCTTCGCCTGATCGCCGGTCAGGCGCTGACGCGCACCGCCAATGGTAAATCCGTCGTCATACAACAGACTGCGAATCTGACGGATAATCAACACATCCTGACGCTGATAGTAGCGCCGATTACCGCGACGCTTCACAGGCTTCAGTTGTGGAAATTCCTGCTCCCAGTAACGCAACACGTGCGGCTTGACCGCACAGAGTTCACTTACTTCACTTTCCTGGGATTGGTGGTTGTTCGTCGTTATTCCCCGGTTCCAGCATAGGCCTCTACTCGGGCTTTTAGTTTCTGTCCCGGCCGAAAAGTCACAACACGTCGTGCTGTAATTGGAATCTCTTCACCCGTTTTCGGATTCCGACCCGGACGTTCGTTTTTATCCCGAAGATCAAAATTCCCGAATCCGGAAAGTTTGACCTGCTCCCCAACGGCAAGCGATGCCCGTAGTTCTTCAAAATACAAATCGACGAGTTCCCGAGCTTCCCGCTTGTTCAATCCAAGCTCGTTAAAGAGAGATTCCGCCATGTCTGCTTTTGTCAGTGCCATTTCTTCTATTCTCTTAGTACTGCGGCGAATTCCTGCTTCAAATGTTGGACCACTGCAGCCATTGCAGCATCCGCATCGTCGTCAGTAAGCGTGCGGGATGTTTCCTGCAAAATCAAGCCTAAAGCGACGCTTTTTCGTCCGGCTTCTATCCCAGGGCCACGATAAACGTCAAAAATTCTGACACTCGTGACAAGCTCCGAGGCGGCAACTTCGACCGCTGAAATCAGCTCTGCAGCAGGTAAATCGTTCGCAACAACAACAGCGATGTCACGCCGAATGGTCGGGTATTTAGAAATGGTTTTTGCAACCGGAATACTTGTAGCCAAGGATTTTTCGGCGTCAATCTCAAAGAGAAACGCGCCCTTATCGAGATTCATTTTTCTCGCAATGTCAGGATGAAGTTTCCCAATGACACCGATGACTTCGTCTTGCCGTAGAATATTTGCGGCCTGCCCCGGCTGCAATGCAGGATGGTCAACAACGCTGAAACCAAATTCGGACTCGCCCGCCGCCATACCCAAAACAGCAACAACGTCCGACTTTATGTCAAAGAAATCAGCAGCCTGTGCAGGCCGTCCCCATTGCTCGGCGAGCAAGTCGCCAACCAGAAGTCCCGCAATTCGAACTGTTTCAACTGGCACATCCAGTGAGCCATGGAAGGTTTTTCCAATTTCAAAAAAACGCACACGTTCTTGTTGTCGTGCAATGTTCGCACTGGCTGCAGCAAGTAAACCCGGCCAGATTGAACCACGCATCACCGACATCTCTGAGGATATTGGATTACTCAAAAGCAATTCAGATTGTTCGCCGCAGAAAAGTGTATTGCTTTCTTCGTCAATAAAACTGTAGCTGATAATTTCCTGGTAGTCGCGCGCAACCAAAGCATTCGCAACCCGATCAAGATCAATTTCAGCCTCCGAAGCGCTCGCCAAAGGGGTCGCGTATACGGCTGTCGCTTCCGGGATCTCGTCGTAGCCGAAGATTCGGGCGACTTCCTCCACCAGCGCATCCTCGACGTCTAAATCGAATCGAAAACTTGGAATTTGGACTCGCCAACCGTCTTTTTCAGCCTCTGTTGCCAGACCAAGGCCGTTGAGAATTTGCTCAACCCGGTCAGCATCTATTGCAGTACCAAGGACCTGCTTTAAACGTTTTTTACGCAGGAAAAGTGACCCATTAACCGGCAAGAACTGACCCTGGACATGATCGACAAGAGGCCCTGCTTCGCCACCGGAAATCTTTATGAGCAAATCAGTCGCGCGTTCAATTGCCATGACTTGCAGTTGCGGGTCAACGCCTCTTTCGAAACGCAATGATGCATCGGTATGCAATCCGTATTGTCGTGCACGACCCGCCATATGATCGGGTGGCCAAAACGCCGCTTCGAAAAACACGTCTGTCGTTTTCTCTGTGACGGCGGTTGACAGTCCACCCATAATGCCTGCCATTCCGATCGCCCCGGAATCGTCGCTAACCACAATCGTATTGGCTAAGAGTTCGACCTCTTTGCCGTCCAGGAGGGTCAGTTTTTCCCCGCTTTTCGCCAAACGCGGCCGAATCGGTCCGCTCAGGCGGGCGCAATCATAGGCATGCAGCGGCTGACCCAGTTCCAACATCACATAGTTGGTGATATCGACTACTGGGTGGATCTCGCGCAATCCGCTGCGGCGGAGTCGTTCGAGCAACCACACCGGAGATCGGGCGGAGAGATCGATATTTCGAATGACGCGCGCTACGAATCGCGGACAATGCTCGGGTTCGACGAGATCAACCGGATGTTCATATTCAATACTGCTCGCGACAGATGATGTGAATGGCACTTTCATCGCTGTCGAGGTCATCGCCGATACGTCGCGCGCAATACCCATGACGCTAAAACAATCGCCGCGGTTAGGTGTCAGATCAAGATCGATCGAATGATCTGGCAGATCAAGGTATTGACTGAGTGACTGTCCAACGGGCGCCTCGGCATGTAATTCGATAATGCCGTCTGATTCGTCGCCCAGCCCCAGTTCGACCGCAGAACACAACATGCCGTTCGATACGACGCCACGAATCTTCGCGCGGCCCAATTTCAATCCGTTTGGCAGCGTTGTACCCACCGGAGCGAATGGAGACTTCATTCCAGCAGTTACATTAGGCGCACCGCAAACCACTTCGACAGTACTGCCATTGCCGGTGGATACCTGGCAAATACTCAGGCGGTCTGCGTCAGGGTGTTTTTGCACAGCGGTAACTTCCGCCACGACCACAGCATCGATTCCAACGCCCTGCGGCTCGACTGACTCTACTTCGTGACCGATCATGGTCAGACGATGGGCCAGCTCTGCGCTGTCCAGATCAGGATTCACCCACTCGCGCAGCCATTTTTCTGAAAATTTCATATTGCTGCCGCAGCCCTAGTTGAACTGCCGCAGGAAGCGCAGGTCATTCTCGAAGAACGTTCGCAGGTCCTTCACGCCATAGCGAAGCATCGCCAGGCGGTCAATGCCCATGCCGAAGGCATAACCCGTGAATTCCTCAGGGTCCACACCGGCATTTTCAAGGACCTTGGGATGCACCATGCCGCAGCCCAGAATTTCCATCCATTTGCCCTCCTCCCACTCGATATCGACCTCGGCCGAAGGCTCGGTGAAGGGAAAATAGGATGCGCGGAATCGCAACGTTGCCTTGCGTTCAAAATAGCGCTCGACAAACTGGTGCAGCACGGCCTTTAGATTGGCAAAGCTGATGCCACGGTCGATGACAAGACCCTCGACCTGGTGAAACATGGGCGTATGCGTTTGATCTGAATCGCAACGATACACACGACCCGGTGCGATGATGCGTATCGGCACACCCTCTTTGACCATCGCACGAATCTGCACCGGGGACGTATGCGTCCTGAGCAGGTTTCCGCCCGGAAAGTAAAAAGTGTCGTGCATAGCACGCGCCGGGTGATTCTCGGGAATGTTCAGTGCGGTGAAGTTATGGAAGTCGTCTTCTATCTCGGGACCGGTTCGAATACCGAAACCCGCATCACGAAAAATCTTTTCGATGCGAACCCTGGCGCGTGACACCGGATGCCGACCGCCTAACCCTGCTCCACGACCAGGTAATGTGACGTCAACCGCATCTGCATGGAGCTTAACCGCAAGCGCCTCGCTTTGCAGCGTCTCGCGACGCCCATTCAGCGCTGCCTGAAGCGCCTTTTTGGCCTTGTTGATTTCCTGACCTGCCGCCGGGCGTTCTGCCGCTGATAATTTGCTCAAGCCCTTGAGCCGATCTGTCAGAACGCCCTTTTTGCCCAGGAATCTGACTCGCACGTCATCCAGCGCCGCCAGTTCAGAGGCGCCGGAGATCTCGGACTCAGCCTGTTTTACAAGCTCGCTCAATGACTGCATCAGGACACTCTGTGAAGCCGGCGCAACCAGAGCACCAGCGGCGGATCAGTTATGCAGCAGAGGCAGTGTCAGTATCTGCCAGCGCAGATTTCGCCTGCGCGGCGATGGCACCAAATGCCTCCAGATCGTGTACAGCGAGGTCCGCGAGCACCTTGCGGTCAATGATCAGGCGGCTATACGACATCCCATGCAACCGTGCTGCCGCATTGATGCGGACGATCCACAATGCGCGAAACTGTCGTTTGCGCTGACGCCGATCACGATAAGCATACTGGCCTGCCTTGATGACGGCCTGCTTGGCGGTCTTGTATATAGCCCTTCGCTTTCTTGAGGACTTTCTTGTGCCGAGCCTTGGCGACAACACCACGTTTAACTCTTGCCATCTCTCAATCCTCCTTAGCTGTACGGAAGCATACGCTTCACGCTTTTTACATCGCACTTGGCGACTTGCAGGGTCAAACCCAGCTGGCGTTTACGCTTGGACTTCTTCTTGGTAAGAATGTGATTGAGATGGGATTGAGAGCGCTTAAAGCCGCCCTTACCCGTCCGGCGGAAGCGCTTGGCAGCGCCCC
>QIHS01000167.1 GCA_003229095.1 Woeseia sp.
ACTTCCGGCACCGGACTGATGTATCACGTGTTCGAGAAATACGATCGATATGTGCAAGCAACACTTGGCCAAAGGAACAACGGTGTGCTGGTATCGATGGTCGCCGGCAAAGCATTGGCGTATGCGCTCTTTAACCTTCAGGAACGCGGCAAACTGATGGCCAGCCATGGTGATGAGGTTTACGAAGGTATGATCGTCGGCATCAACAGCCGTCAAAACGACCTGGTTGTCAATCCGACCAAAGCGAAACAACTCAACAACATTCGCGCTGCGGGTAATGACGAAAACATTGTGCTCACACCACCGCTTCGTTATTCCCTCGAGCAAGCACTCGAATTCATTGACGATGATGAATTGCTGGAAGTGACGCCGAACAGCATCCGCCTACGCAAGAAGCTGCTTACAGAAGTTGAGCGGCGACGCGACGCGCGACTGCGCGCTTAGCTCGCAGCACTATTTGCTGACGATGTCTTTCAGGTAAGCCTGCAACGATTCACCAATCTCATCGTGAACCAGCCCGTAAGCCACCATTGCCTGTACATAGCCGAGTTTGCTTCCGCAATCGAAGCGCTCTCCACTAAACGGATAGGCATAGATATCTGCGTCGTCCAACAGGTCGGATATCGCATCGGTAAGTTGGATCTCACCGCCGGCACCGCGGCCAGTATGTTTAAGTTTGTCGAATATCTCAGGCATCAGCAGGTAACGACCGACGACGGCAAGGTTTGATGGCGCATCTTCGGGCCGCGGTTTTTCAACAATACGCGTCATTCGCTGGCCTTTATCCGAATTCGCGACCTCAACGATGCCGTAGCTCGAGGTATTTTCATGTGGCACCTCTTCGACCGCCACGATGCTGCTGCCATGCGCTTGGAACTGCTCTGCCATTTGATTGAGGCAGCCAGGCTCCCCGGCGATGAGATCGTCTGCAAGGTGCACAAAAAAGGGTTCGTTGCCCACTGCCGGCTGAGCGCACAACACGGCATGGCCCAACCCCAGCGGCACGCCCTGCCGGATATAACAACAGGACACACCGTCCGGGACAATTCCCCGGATCGTCTTCAGCAATTCCGTTTTGCCCGACTCATCCAGCGCTCTTTCAAGCTCCGGATCTGTGTCGAAATGATCCTCGATCGCTCGCTTCGACGCCCCGGTCACAAACACAAGCTTTGTGACACCGGCTGCAATCGCTTCCTCAACCGCATATTGAATCAGCGGCTTGTCGACGATCGGCAGCATTTCCTTCGGGCTTGCTTTGGTTGCAGGCAGGAAACGGGTCCCACGCCCGGCAACGGGAAAAACGGCGGCTCTGACAGGTTTCGACAATATCTCGCTCCGGCGATACAAAGAAGCCGCATCATAGCGAAAATACGCCGCCAGTTAACACGTCAAACGTCACAACACGGGTATTCGACGAACGAAATTCACGGGCTGCGCTGGCCAACTCCAGCGCAGCCGAATATTGCCGAACTGAGCAGCCGATTCAGCGCGTGCGAGCAGCCGTCGCAACCAGAATGTTCTTCCTGTTGATCTCGACGGTGCGCTCGCCAATTCCTTTCACCTGCTTCAAGCCGTCCGCGTTCTTGAACGGCCCATTTGCCTTTCGATATTCGACAATTGCAATTGCTTTCGTAATGCCGACGCCCTTCAACTCTGCAGAAATCGTTTCCGCATCAGCTGTATTGACATTGACCGGACCCGCGTAGGCAGCGACTGCACCGGCAAGTGAAAGGATCGCAATAGCGATGATTTGCTTGATTATTAACATTGGAAATCTCCTGTTATTGAATGTCCATTGAACGAACACAGGAGAGCTTAAGCTGAGTTAACGGTGCTCGCAGCCACAGAAAATAAGGAGTTTGTGCCGAAACAGTGTCAGTCACTCACCTGGCAACAGTTTCTTAATCAGGAAGTATTCGAACTTCGTTGCAACAGGGAATCAAAACTGACGGCTGTAAACGGACGCTGAGTTTCCCAGTCACGGCAACTCGGGCACTGCCACAAAAGGCGCTGGCTGGAAAATCCGCATTCCTTGCATTGGTAGCGCGGAATCGTTGCTGCCAGCTTGCTAAGCGCCGCCCGGACTTTCGTCAATGCACTTTGCCTGTCACCCCCGACCGATGCATTGACCGTTTGCAGGTCAACGAACTCTGTCAAGGTCGGCTCATTGAGCATGTATTCTTCAACACACTCGTCGATGATCTTTATCCCACCAATATCGTTGACGATAGCGGTATAGGCAACGTCTGTTTTCATTGTCGGCGATTCACGCAACAGCGCCCGCAAAGATTTCTCAAGCTGCGCGGTCGTACCTTCGCTCTCGTGAATCCTGACCAGCGCAGGCAGGGCCTCGGTGATGAGATAGGTGTTCTCGTCAATAATTCGATGATAAAGCCGCAACGCCGTTTTACTATCGCTGGTGTCCTGCGCAATTTGTGCACGGGTCAGCGCACCGCGTTGCGTTCTGGGACGACCGCTCTGCGCTTTCTTGACGAATGCCCGGGCTGCGGAGTAGTCCTTTTTGCTTACGGCTTGTTCGGCCAACTCACAGTAGTAATGCGCAATTTGCAGCGCCAGCGACTCACCGCTCAGAACTTCGAGCTTTTGACCTGCTTCAATTGCGCTTTGCCACTCACGTTCCTGTTCGTAAATTCGGCATAAACTCTCCAGCGCCTCAACCTGATACCTGGAACCTCTGGCCAGTTGAGTGAACAGGTTTTCTGCGCGATCCAGAAGCCCTGCACGCAGGTAATCCTTGGCCAGCGAATGCAGCGCCTGATCTTTCTGCTCCGCTGCAAGATCAGGGCGCGCAATTATGTTCTGGTGAATTCGAATGGCACGGTCAACCTCTCCCCTGCGCCGAAACAAACTGCCGAGTGCAAAATGAGTTTCAATGGTTTTGTCGTCGACCCGCACCATTTTCAGGAAGTGCTCAAGCGCCTGGTCGGTCTGTTCGTTTAACAGAAAATTCAGGCCCTTCAGGTAATCGATATTGAGCGGAAGTGGGACATTGTCTTCGTCATCACGCTCGCCAAAGCGCCCTAAAGCCCAGCCTGCTGCGGCAAGCAGCAGAAAAAGCCCTGCAAGCAGGAATGTCGACTCAGTCGGCATCGGTCAATGGCAGATTTCTTAGGCTGGATACCTCAGACTCTGTCCGTCTCAAGCTGCGACGTAACTGTCGCCTTTCGTTAATCAGTCGAAGAATAAAGATGCTGGTACAGAGCAAGCCAAATGCCCAGCCCATCACAAAGGTGAGCGAAAATGCGACTGGTTTTGATGCTGACACCAGGACGAAGCCCAGGTCGAGAGCGACGTTGTCGGGATTGTTGCTGGTGAACCAAAGCATCATCACGAAGATGAGTGCCATCAGAAATCCAATGCCTATTTTCTTAAGCATGCATTTGCTCCAAGTCAACAACGTTCGGTTCGGCGCCCCGTTGACTCCGTTCCCTGTCAGGCCGCATAAACAATCCGTTTTCTTGCGCATTTCCCGCCGATACGAAGTCACGATTTTCCGCGTGACCGACGGCTATTAAGTTATTCGTGGAATCGGACAGTAGTGTATGTCCTGTGGCGCAATTTGGTAAGCATCGCGTATCGTTACTGCAGAAAAAAAGGCCATTGAGACCTTTCATAAAAGAAAATATCCGCAATACCGAGCTCAAAAAGCTAAATCGAAGCGTTTTTCGACTAGCTCTTAATAGGCAACTCGCGACTACTGTTCACTCTGTCTCGCAGATCTTTGCCAGGCTTGAAATGCGGCACATATTTACCGGACAGGGCGACTGCTTCGCCGGTTTTTGGATTACGTCCGATGCGTGGCGGACGATAATGCAGCGAGAAGCTGCCAAAGCCACGGATTTCAATGCGTTTACCCTGCGCAAGGGCATCGCTCATCAGATCCAGCAGGTGCTTGACCGCCAGCTCAACGTCTTTCGCCGGCAAATGTCTCTGCTTTCTGGCGACTGATTTTGTCATAATGCGTATCGCTTATTGTTCTACTTGTCCAATCGCATAAGCTACCGATTATAAAGGAATTATAGCCCGGACCGCGAGGCCCGGGCTATCTTTTTTTTACTCTTCAGGAGCTCGCCCAGTGTAGTACCGCTGGAGCTTGCCGCAGACTCAGACTTGTAGCTTGAGAGTGCTTCCGCCTCTTCATGCACTTCCTTGGCTTTGATCGACAACGCAACCGAGCGATTTTTTCGATCCACGTTCGTAAACCGGGCCTCAACCTCGTCGCCAATCTTGATCATCGTGCGCGCATCTTCAACACGGCCACGCGCCAATTCCGATGCTCTCAAATGACCGGTAACGCCATCACCAAGATCGACAGTTGCACCGCGCGCGTCCACTTCCGTGACGAGGCCTTTGACCACCGAGTTTTTCGGATGCTCGGCAAGCCATGCAGAGAACGGATCTTTATCCAGCTGCTTGATGCCGAGTGAAATTCGCTCACGTTCTGAGTCGATTGCAAGCACGCTCGCCTCAATTTCCTGGCCCTTCTTATAGTTGTGTACTGCTTCTTCGCCAGTCAGATCCCAGGAAATATCGGTCAAATGTACGAGACCGTCGATACCACCGTCCAGACCGATGAAAATTCCGAAATCGGTAATGGATTTGATCTGCCCGGAAACCTTGTCGCCGCGGTTAACGGTTGCCGAAAATTCAGCCCAGGGATTTGATTTGCATTGCTTGACACCAAGCGAGATTCGCCGACGCTCTTCGTCAATTTCGATGACCATGACTTCAACTTCTTCGCCGATCGAAACCACTTTCGAGGGGTTAACGTTCTTGTTGGTCCAGTCCATTTCAGAGACGTGCACCAGGCCCTCGACACCTTCCTCGATTTCAACGAAACAGCCGTAGTCGGCAATGTTCGTCACTTTGCCGAACAGACGTGTGTCTGGCGGATAGCGACGCGCAAGATCGTGCCACGGGTCATCACCAAGTTGCTTAATGCCCAGTGAAACTCGCTGACGTTCGCGATCAAATTTGAGTATTTTAACGTCAATTTCATCGCCGACATTCACGACTTCAGAAGGATGCTTGACGCGCTTCCAGGCCATGTCGGTAATGTGCAAAAGGCCGTCGATGCCGCCAAGATCAACAAACGCACCGTAATCGGTAAGATTTTTGACCATTCCCTTGACGGTTTTTCCTTCCTGCAGACTCTCAAGCAACTCTTCGCGCTCAGCGCTGTATTCCTGCTCCACCACGGCGCGACGTGAAACAACGACGTTATTGCGACGCTGGTCAAGTTTGATGACTTTGAACTCGAGAGTCTTGCCTTCCAGGTAGGCTGGGTCGCGTACCGGACGCACATCGACCAGTGAACCCGGCAGGAAAGCCCGGACATTGTCAATTTCGACCGTGAAACCGCCTTTGACACGGCCATTGATGATGCCCGTGACGACTTCGCTCTTCTCGAAAGATTTCTCTAAATCGATCCAGGTGCGTGCACGAATGGCCTTCTCGCGGGAAAGTTTGGTTTCACCGAAGCCGTCTTCAACAGCATCGAGCGCAACCTCGAATTCATCGCCGACAGAGATATCGGCTTCGCCCTGATCGTTAAAAAATTGTTCGATTGGAATGACAGCCTCAGACTTGAGACCTGCACTGATGAGAACGA
>QIHS01000019.1 GCA_003229095.1 Woeseia sp.
CGCAAATCTGCCACTTCGTCTACAAATGCAAAACTCAGCGCGGCTATACCTGACCGCTGTATTTGACCCGTATTATCACCGAGGATGATAAATTTATGCTTGTTGGAGATTTACTGCGCGAGTCAGCCTTGCGCTCTCCAGGTCGCGTAGCCCTGGTTGGCCAGGGTCAGCGATTGACCTACGCCGAGTTTGAGAACAGGTGTAATCAGCTTGCCAACGCACTGCTTGAACTTGGTCTCGACAAAGGCGCGAAGATTGCGGTGTTGTCCAAAAACAGTCCCGAGTACGCAATCGCCTACTTTGCGATTGCCAGGACGCCGTACGTTTCAGTGCACTGCTCAACAAGAAGCGTTGCCAGCGAACTCGCATACGTTCTGAAGAAGACAGAGACCGAGGTCCTGCTTCTGGATGGCGGATTTACCACCGTAGCTGGGAGCGCGTTACTAAAGTTCGACCTACCTCCTCGAGTCATCCTGCTTAACAATCACGGTGAAATGGCGCATGCAAGCAAGATGGATGAATTTGTAGCCGGCAAGCCGACGACCCCGCCGGATGTTTCGATTGGCGAGGAAGATCATCTCGCTATTACGCTGACCGGGGGCACTACCGGGCTTCCAAAAGCTGTCCTCGTCAGTCACAAGGCCAGGTGTGCGACGGTCGTAGCCGCCGCAGCGCAGTTTGGACTCGAAGAAGATGACATCGTTATTGTTTCAACGCCGCTGTTTCATACCGCTGGGCTTTTCGTCTGGTTTGGCACTGCTGTCTGCAAGGGGGCGACAGCCGTGTTTTCAGCCGGCTGGGATCCGCTTGAGTTTATCCGAATCGTAGAGCAGGAAAAAATCACAGCTGCATTTCTTGTGCCCAGCCAGCTAAATGATCTTATTTCTCATCAGGACTTTTCGGCAATACCCCTGGAGACTCTCAGGAATATCGGTTATGCAGGCGCGCCCATGGCAAGGGCACTGCTTGATCGCATTCGAGCGGCACTGCCGATGGCGTCGTTTACTGAAAACTATGGCCAGTCCGAGGCGTGTCCGATCACTATTCGTTGCGAGGCGGATGGAGATGAGAAGCTCGGCACCGTTGGCAGGGCTGCGATTAACGCGGAAATTGGTATTGTTGATCAGCGTGGTGAATTATTGCCGGTCGGAGAAATCGGTGACGTTGTTACCCGTGGAGACCAGCTTTTCGAGGAGTATTTCAATGACCCGGACGAATCAGCAATCGCCTTCCGATTGCAGGATGGTTGGTTGCTGACAGGGGATGTCGGTTTTCTCGACGGAGACGGTTTCCTGACATTGGTAGACAGATCAAAAGACATGCTGGTAACCGGCGCTGAAAATGTGTATCCGGCGGAAATAGAAAGCGCCCTATATGAACACCAGGCTGTTGCCGAATGTGCTGTTTTCGGAATCCCCCATGAGCGCTGGGGAGAAGTTCCCGCCGCCCACGTCGTTCTTGCGTTCAATGCGGTTGTGTCAGAGCAGGAATTGATCGACTTCTGTGCGACCAGAATGGCTCGGTTCAAGCGCCCAAGGATGATAAAATTCGTATCCGGATTGCCGAAAACACCGGTCGGCAAAGTTCAGAAAAATGTTATGCGGGCGCCATATTGGGAAGGTCAGGAAAGGAAGATCTAGCCTGGACAGTTGACGTTCAAGTAGCCCGGAAACTCACTACTTCCTGAGACGTCGTACAATCGCCGCCGCTGCGGTTGCGGTGAACACTCGCAAGTATCGGCTGGTGATGACATTGCCTATTTCCCTGTAGACGATGAAAATTCCGCTGGCCATAATAATGGCGCCACCTGCCAGGACCCACCTGTCCGGAACTTCGTTCCAGATAAAATAGCCAGCAATTGCGGCCCCGATGAGGGCGGTGTATTCGAAAGGCGCGAGAACAACTGGCGGCGCGCGACGATAAGCACCGACAATTCCAATCCAGGTGATTGCAGAAAACAGACCGGCACCGATAAACAAAACCCACGCATTCAGTGTTGGCGATTGATAGCTTTCGGGGAGGAAGAAAACAGAAACAAGCAATGGACCCGCGGTGACATAGACTGACATTGAAAAACCGGACTCGGTTGACGCGAGTTTACGCGCGGTCAGCGAAAGCCCCGCCCAGCAGAACGCAGCGATAAGCACTGCAATTGACGCTGGATTGAACATGTCAGGGCCGGGCCGCAGCACGATCACTACGCCGATGAATCCGGCAAGCACGGCCAGCCAACGCCGCCAGCCGACATGCTCACCGAGAAACGGTACTGACAGGGCCGTAACGATAAGCGGCGCCGTAAACGCGATTGTCATTGCATTGACCAGTGGCATGCGGGCCAGGCCGTAGAAGAAGCCAAACATTGCGCCAATGGCGAAAATCGTTCGCAGCAAGTGCCAGCGCCAGCGTTTTGTTTTCAGTGATGCGAGGCCGCCATACCAGCGAGCGCACAGCAACAGAAACGCCACGCCGGAGGCACTGCGCAGAAATACAAATTGTTGCAATGAATAGTCTTCGAGAACCCATTTTGCACAGATGTCGAGTCCCAGCCCGGCAACGACGCCCAGCATCAGGTAGGCGATGGCGACGCCAAGACTGTCTTGTGGATGTTGCGTGTTACTCATGGTCGGATCGTCAAGCGTGTGGTCGGGGTAGTCCCCGGATCAGAGTCATTGTGGTGTTCAGTCTGCGTTCAGAAAAGTGCGTTCGAAGTTCAGCTTCGATTCATGCTGTTTGTTCTCTAATGGACGCCAACATCAGTGATTGTGCGGCAGAGGTAATCGGCATGTCTACAAATATCGGTGGTTATATTCGTTCTGCGAAATTCGGCCGGGTGATGGTTAGTCTCGTAGTACTCGTTCTGTCTTCGGCGACCATGGCGGCAGCCGGAGACACCGGTGTTGCCACGGAAGAAATGAAAGAAAGGACATCCGTATCGCTTCATCTTGTCCGTGGTGGCAGGGACAACCCGACCGAGATTCGGGAATCGACAGAGAGCTACGATGCACTGACCATTAGCGGTGTCCGAAACAAGACAAATACACGAGCGAGTGCGGAGAAACCAGGGATTGGGGGTCAGGTATCGCAAAACACCAGCTTCGATTTTTGGTTTTACGAAGCCGATGTCATTCTTTTTAACGACGATGACAACGATGGATACTTTTTCGGTATCGATCTGCTTTTCGATGTCGACACCATCTTTGAGTCAGCCGATATCTACGCGGTGCTCTACCTGAGTTTCGAAGGTGGTCCGTGGAACGAGTACGCAGTGACGGATGACTTCACTATTTTTGGCACCAGCAGTAACGACGAATTCGTCCTGGTTACGGAGCTGACCTCAGGTTACCTGACTGGCAGCTACGACATCCTCATCGAAATCTACGATGCGTTTGACGGAGTATTTCTCACTGAATTCGGCCCGGCAGATTCGTCGGCGCTAAGTTTCCTGCCTCTGGAAGATGCCAATCGGGACGCACCGCTGAATATCGTTGCCTTCACACCGCAAGGTGGCGGTGGCGCGATTGACGGCTTCCTGTTAAGTGCGTTGATGTTGCTGTTGTTGATCAGCGCAATTCGGAAAATTTGGCGGCGCAGGAATGATGTTCTGATCAGAATAGATACACCCGCACCTTGTTGGCAGGCTAGCCGTTTGAATCAGCAAGCACAGGATCCTGACCTTTACCGCGTGCCACGCGCATAACATTGCGTCCCCACAATGCGAGTGTGTCAAAATACGCATACAAAGCAGGTACGACCATCAACGATACGATCGTGGAGAACGCCAGGCCGCCAATGATAGCTCGGGCCATCGGGAAATAAGGTGGGCCGTCTCCGCCTACCTGGGTCGTGCTTATTGCCAGCGGAGCAAGACCAACAATCGTTGTGCCAACAGTCATCAGGATCGGGCGAATTCTTTCTCTTCCCGCTTCGACTATAGCCTCATTTCGCGGCACGCC
>QIHS01000532.1 GCA_003229095.1 Woeseia sp.
GATTCCTTCATTGCTTGTTACTGAGATCGAGCTGGCTGGTCTTGAGGATGAGAACTTCCGACTTGCCGTTACGTTCGACCGTGACGGATACCTGGTCCTTGGTGCCGAGGTTCTGGAAAATCTGTTGGGCTTGGGCGATGTTTGTCAGCGATGCGCCATCGATATCCTTGATCAAATCGCCAGGCCGCAGGCCCAGCGCTGCGAATTTCTGGCGATCCCTGCCTGGGTATACCTTGAACCCCTGCATTTGTCCGCCTGGCGCGTAAGGCGTCGGACGAATAATGTCAGCAATTTTCGTCACGTTGCTGGCGAGGACATTTTGCAGCGATGCCGAATTGGGCGCCGTTCGGGCGGTCGTTGTTGTGTTTCGCCTTACCGGCGAGGAGCCCTGAGGAAACTCTTTGGGTAGTTTCAAGACTTCCAGTGTTCCGCCACGATTGAGCACGACCCGGTCGGCATGAATCGCGTGCAAAGTGGCGCCCGGTGCGACTGTATCCCTGATGACGTAAATTTTTTCCTCATTGCGATTGTCCGAGATGATCGCAATCGATGCGTTGTCATTCGGTGAGGCTATCGTGCCTTTGAGGGAAAGGCTTAGGCGGGTCTCTGCAAGGTCATCGTAGTTTTCCTGTACAACAACCGTGACGTCCTCGGCATTCGCTTTACCGAACAGATGGCTGTTGGCAATAAGTTGCACGTCAACAAGGGTGGTGGCATTGTTTTGCGCTTGGGAAATCTGTGCGGGCGGCACAATGGGTGTGCCGCTAACGTTGGATCCAGGCATTAACATCCAGATAATGCTCGCCAATTGCCATGCGATAGCAATTACCAGCGCAAGGGCGACCCAGCGCGGCAACAAGCGATTGGCGGCGGCAAGTGCTCGCTCTATATCCAGATCACTGAAATCGGACCATTTAGCTTCGACTGTCATGTCGGGGAAAATCCTCGCGTGGAACGCAGACCCGCTGCCAGATTAGCGGATCCTGCACTCTTAAACGCAGTAAACTGATAATAAGGTCTGATCCACATCAGCGACAAGCCCAATCTGCAGAAAAACCTATATATGGCAATGATATACCTCTAGTTCCTCATGTATCGGTTTAAATTCCGACGCATGTTGCGAAACTAAATGTCGATTTAGCGCGCAAAGGGCTTGGAGAACCCCGCTCCATGCCCATATATTATGCCTTCCACCCCGGGTCCGATAGTGACCCGGATTGAAAACGAACTTAATATCGGCTTGCACAATGACTGAACACGATACTTCGGACCCAAGTGTTGACCACCATGACCTGGCGGTTAAAGAGGCCGAACCTAAAGCTAAACTCAAGCGGCCGCCATTGTATCGTGTTGTCCTGATCAATGATGACTTCACTCCAATGGAGTTCGTTGTGGAGGTGCTGGAATCCATATTTGGAATGGAGCGTGGACAGGCAACCCGGGTTATGCTTGAAGTCCACACAAAAGGGAAAGGGATTTGCGGTACATTCAGTTTTGATATTGCAGAGACGAAAGTGGCACAGGTCAAGGGCATTGCAGAACAACAACAACATCCGTTGTTATGCACGATGGAAGGAGTCTGAAATTTTTGTTATGGCGAGCAAGCAAAAAAAATCTGCTGGTGAGTTGACATGCTGAGTAGTGAACTCGATTTCTGCCTGCATGAGGCATTCCAGAGTGCGCGAGATCGCCGCCACGAATTCATGACGGTCGAGCACCTGTTGCTTGCACTGCTGGATATCCCGCGTGTGCATGAAATTCTCAAAGCGTGCAATGCTGATATCGGGGAATTGCGGCGCTCCCTGGTCGAGTTTATTGACGAGGCGACTCCGCTGATGCCGCTCGATGACGAGGGCGATGTGCAGCCGACACTGGGCTTTCAGCGTGTATTGCAACGCGCCGTTTATCATGTGCAGTCAAGCGGTCAGAAAGAAGTGACGGGTGCCAATGTGCTGGTTGCGATTTTCAGCGAGAAGCAGTCGCAGGCCGTCTATATTCTCGGCATGCAGGACATTGCGAGACTCGACGTTGTTAACTACATTTCGCACGGCATGCCACAGATTCCTGGCGACGATAGCGACGACGATCAGGATGTGTCGGTTGACGCCGAGAACGAGTCTAGTCCAGGTGCCCTGGCGACTTATGCCACCAATCTGAACCAGCGGGCGATCGATGGCAAAATCGATCCTCTGATAGGCCGCGACAGTGAAATTGAGCGCACCGTTCAGATACTTTGCCGGCGCCGCAAGAACAATCCTTTGTATGTGGGAGAGTCAGGTGTTGGCAAGACAGCACTGGCAGAGGGTCTCGCACGATTGATCGTTGAAGAGCGTGTGCCCGAAGTGCTCCGCGACGCGGTCATTTTTTCCCTCGACATGGGTACGCTCATTGCAGGTACCAAGTATCGCGGCGATTTTGAGAAGCGGCTGAAGGCCGTGATAAATGAAATCATCGAACGTCCCGGCGCAATTCTTTTTATCGATGAAATACATACCGTTATCGGTGCAGGTGCGGCTTCTGGTGGCGTCATGGACGCATCGAACCTGATCAAGCCGGCGCTCGCGAACGGTGACATTAGATGCATTGGCTCGACGACCTATGCCGAATATCGCGGCGTATTCGAAAAAGACCACGCGCTTGCGCGTCGCTTTCAGAAAATCGACATTCCCGAACCCAGCGTGGCAGAAACGATCGACATTCTGCGCGGTTTAAGAACACGTTTCGAAGAACACCATGGCGTCAGTTACGACAACGATGCGCTTGTTGCCGCTGCTGAACTCGCGGCAAAACATATTAATGACAGGCGCCTCCCGGACAAAGCAATCGATGTCATCGACGAGGCGGGTGCGAGCCTGCGCCTGCAGCCGGCCGAGAATCGTGAGGATCGGGTCACGGTGGAAATGGTTGAGATCGTGGTCGCGAACATGGCGCGCATACCACCGAAAAGCGTGTCTACTTCGGACAAAGACGTGCTGCGAACACTTGAACGTGATTTGAAGCTGTCAATTTTTGGTCAGGACCGGGCCATTGAGGCGTTGAGTGCCGCGATAAAGATGTCCCGCTCAGGGCTTAACGAAGACGAAAAACCCGTCGGTTCTTTCCTTTTCTCCGGCCCGACAGGGGTCGGCAAGACTGAAGTTACGCGACAGCTTGCAATGGTGATGGGTGTTGAGCTAATTCGCTTCGATATGTCGGAGTACATGGAGCGTCACACCGTGTCGCGTCTGATTGGTGCACCTCCGGGCTATGTCGGGTTCGATCAGGGCGGCTTGCTGACCGAAGCGGTCAGCAAGAATCCGCATGCGGTGGTTTTGCTGGATGAAATCGAGAAAGCGCATCCGGAAGTCTTCAATTTGCTATTGCAGGTGATGGATCACGGCACGTTGACCGATAATAACGGCCGCAAAGCGGATTTTCGCCATATTGTCCTGGTCATGACCACCAATGCCGGCGCCCAGGAAATGAGCAGGGCCTCCATCGGATTCGCACAGCAGGATCACAGCTCGGACGGCATGGAAATCATCAAGAAATCTTTTTCTCCGGAATTCAGAAACCGATTGGATGCCATCATTCCATTTGCGTCCTTGGACGCACATTCTATCGCTCGGGTGGTTGACAAACTGGTTGTCGAACTCGAAAGCAAGCTGGGCTCAAACAATGTCACACTCGAACTCGACGACGCGGCACGCGACTGGATTGCGGACCGGGGCTATGACCCGAAAATGGGCGCGAGGCCTATGGCGAGAATCATCCAGGAATTCATCAAGCGCCCGCTGGCGGACGAATTGCTGTTCGGCACGCTTGCCGATGGTGGACACGTCAGAATTACGGTCGGTGAAAACGGTGACCTGACCCTGAATGCCGAGCCGGTGCTCAAAGAACTCGCACATTTACCAGAAGAATAAAAAAAATCGG